>NZ_CALNAT010000189.1 GCF_937873925.1 uncultured Proteiniphilum sp.
AAAAAAGTCACATTGAAGTTTTTGCAGGGAACTATTGCGATCATGCTGATCATTGTATCATTGGCTTTAGGAGCCGGACTGATTTAATAAAAAATATTATTTTCTATGGCGAATAAAACAGTTATAATCAGATAGTTAAAAGTTGTTTGTAGTATTATGCCAAACATTTTATTTATCAGTTTAATAGTGAGGCTGGCAAAATTTCCATCAAGCTGGTGGAAATTTACAAATATCATGAAATCAGGACTCTATGATTTATCGCCAAACTGGTGACGAATTTGATAGATTGCTAAACATGTGAACTTTATGAGACTTATAAAGACTCATTCACTTTAAAAATTAGGGTTCGGTCCATTAAATCAGGAATTAACGTTATATTGACTATACGAAAAATCAATTAAATCATATCTCTCACTTAGTTCGTTGAATATACTGAAGTAGATTGATTTTAAAATTAATATCCTAAAAAAATAATCATTACAAATAGATGAGAAGTAAGAATTGTTAGCCTTTTTTGTTTGTTATCATTATTTAACTAAATTAATGAGTTTTTTCTGTGAATTAATCATATTTTTGTTTGTCATTATGTAGGACATATTATACTTATACAACATATGAAAAAAGAAGCCTTCAAGATTGAAATCAAGAATGGGACAACAACACTTGTTGACCTAGCAGAAGAAGCGATTCTCAATTACATCAAAGAGAGCCAATTAAAATCTGGAGATGAATTCCCTTTTGATGAAAGCCAACTTTCAGAACAACTCGGCGTAAGTAGAAACGTGGTTCGGGAGGCGCTAAGTAGATTGAATTCATTTGGAATAATCCACAGCCGCAAGCGGAAAGGGATATATCTACAAGAGCCAGACATGAAAAAAAATCTAAGCAGAATTGTTGATCCCCTCCTTCTTAGTAAAGATCGTTATCTTGATCTGCTGGAATTGAGATATATATTAGAGATTGGCATAATACCTTCTCTCTTTGAGAATCTGCAAGATAAAGACATTGAAGAACTCTACGAGGCCCTCCCCCTCCATTTAATAAAAAACAAAGACGCGCGGTTTTCCACGGAAGATGAGATAAAGTTTCATACCATCATTTACAAAATTGCTAATAATCAAACCCTGATTGATTTAATGCAGATCATCATATCCATGCGTTTCCGGCTCTATGATAGTTCAGAATTTACAATTTTCAATGAAAACTTGACGAAAAAGAATTTGAAGGCAACCCATTACGATATCGTAAAAGCATTAGAGAGTCGAGACCCGTTACGATATGAAGATATCATAAAAAGGCATTTACTTCCTTACCACATGTATATTAAAGAGAAGCGCGGAAAAAATGATAAAGAGGTGATTTAAAGGAAAAAAAGCATGAATTTTTCGATTTTAGATTGGAGTATAGTCATCGTATATATCTTGTTAATGTTATTAATTGGATACCTATCTTCCAGGAAAAATAAAACGGTTGAAGATTATATTTTGGGCGGCAAAACAATGAATTCGTTTTCGATAGGAATTTCATTGTTTGCCACCCTATTCAGTACTTTAAGTTACTTGTCTTACCCGGGAGAGATGATTAAATATGGACCCGTATTTCTCGCGGGAATTCTTGCTTTACCAGTCGCGAACTGGCTCGTTGGAAGATTTCTCATTCCCAAATTCATGCAAATGAACGTCAAAAGTGCGTATGAAATTTTAGAAGTCAAGATTGGGCCTGCCACCCGAAATCTCGCGGTTTTATTTTTCCTTTCGTTGCGGTTTTTATGGATGACTACCATAATCTATGCGACAGTAGATGTTGCTCTCGTACCTATACTTGATATTAACCGTCCACTAATTCCGGTTATAAGTGTTGTTTTGTCCCTTCTAACCGTTATCTACACATCACTGGGAGGCATGAACGCCGTGGTTAAGACAGATGTTGTCCAATCTTTTATAATGTTTTTCGGCCTTATATTGACAATCATTTTTGTCCATGTCCAACTTGGTGCCGACCAGAAACTCTTCGATCCTGAGATTTATACCCATTGGGAACCCGTTAACTGGGGAATACACCCGACTAAACGAATGACCGTGGGAAATATTTTTATTTTGATTTTAGTGATACAATTGTGTACCGCCGGATCAGATCAAATGGCAATTCAAAGATACCTATCCACGAAAAGCGTGAAAGATGCTACTTCATCGTATAATGTTTCTCTCTGGGGTGGAGGGCTTATTAAGATTCTACTGGCATTCGCCGGCATCTGTATTATGGCCTATTTTTTTCATAACCCGGAGATACTCGGGGATGGTGCCATCGCGGATAATGCAGACTCTCTATTCCCCTTGTATATCCGTGTAGGGCTTCCATCGGGATTAACAGGCTTGATTACCGCCGGGTTGTTGGCCGCTGCCATGTCGAGCTTATCCTCCGGTTTAAATTCAACCTCTACCGTGATAATGGAAGATGTCATCAAAAAACGGAAAAAAGTTCAAAGCAAACTAGTCAATGAAAAAAGAGAATTTAAACTGATAAAAAGGCTAACCTTAACCCTTGGAATACTGGTCGCCCTTTCCACTTTTTTCCTGCCCTATGTCACCGGCAACCTGTTTGATGTGATCCAACGAGTGGTAAACTTGGTGGTAGCACCGCTTTTTGTTTTGTTCATAATGGCTCTATTCGTGCCTTTTGCTACAGACAGAAGCACGGTATGGGCAGGAGTAAGTTCATTAGTTATTGCAATTTTAATTGCTTTTTTCGAGATTTTTGGAATTTCCTCTTTGTGGATTACTCCCTTATCCCTTCTTGGGGGAACAATTATAGGGATATTGCTTAGCTACGTTGACAAAAAACACGGACAATAATGCATAAATATAGATAGATTATAAATAAATCTCAAATTATCTCGCCTATGGAAGTAAAACAAGAATGTAAATTAAGAAATGAAATGTACGGTAAACAGTCTGTAACGCGGTTAAATAAAAAAAGCCGAACGAATGGGCAAAAAACGTTCGGCTGACCAATTCTAATTACTGGGTTAAATAATTAAAATCATTCAAAGTTATGAATAAATACTCTATTGATGGGAATAAGATAGTCAATAATACCAAACAAGCGTTAAGAAGTGTAGCGATAACCTTAATGATGATGTTCTCTGCTATAGCCATTTCGCACGCGGTAAATGGTTATTCGAGTGGAAAATGGATTGAGGAGGCAAGAGAAGCCGAAGATATTTATCAGCAACAGAGAAGAGTACGGGGTGTAGTAACCGATAAGGAAGGAGAAGCCTTGCCAGGTGCTACCGTCGTTATTGATGGCACTACGAAGGGCGTGATCACGGATATCGACGGCGCTTACTCTATTGATGTTGACCCTAGCGACAAGCTGGTTTTCTCTTTCGTCGGTATGGAAAACCAAACCATTGAAGTAGGAACTTCAACCACGATTAACGTTACGATGCAGGACAAAATCGATGAACTAGAGGAAGTGACAATCGTCGCTTTTGGAAAACAGAAGAAAGAGAGTGTCATCTCTTCTATTTCTACGGTAAATACAGCTGATTTAAAAATTCCTTCAAGTAATTTATCAACAGCATTCGCGGGGAAAATTGCCGGGATGATTTCCTATCAAACAAGTGGGGAACCCGGGCAGGACGATGCAAATTATTTTGTTCGTGGAATAACTACTTTTGGAACAGGAAAAGTTGACCCTCTCATTCTGATTGATAATATGGAGGTTAATTCAAGCGATTTAAATCGCTTGAATCCAGACGATATACAAAGTTTTTCTGTATTAAAGGATGCTACTGCAACAGCTTTATACGGAGCGAGAGGAGCAAATGGTGTAATATTAGTTACTACCAAAGAGGGGAGCGAGGGGAAAGTAAGAGTGTCAGTGAGGGTTGAGAACTCTTTCTCTCAACCTACAACCGAAATCGAAATGGCAGATCCAATCACTTATATGAGAATGTCGAATGAAGCCTCACAATCCCGTGGAAGTTTAAATCCATTAGTGTATTCGAACGA
Source organism: uncultured Proteiniphilum sp. (assembly GCF_937873925.1). GTDB lineage: Bacteria > Bacteroidota > Bacteroidia > Bacteroidales > Dysgonomonadaceae > Proteiniphilum. The sequence goes on from NZ_CALNAT010000189.1 coordinate 4,014, forward strand.
GAAAATAGATAATACTATAAAAAACACCAATCCTTATGTATATCCTGCTGTTGACTGGAGAGGGCTAACAATTAAAGATTACACAATGAACCAACGTTTCAATCTGAACATATCAGGTGGAGGAAATATTTCCAGGTATTATATTGCAGGATCATTCACACAAGATAACGGAATTCTAAAGGTTGACAAACGGAATAATTTTAATAACAATATTAATTTAAAAAAATACTCAATCAGATCCAATATTAATATAAATCTCACCAAAACTACCGAAGCTATAGTTCGTGTACATGGTGCCTTCGATGATTATATTGGCCCTATCAGTGGAGGGAGTACAGTGTATAGTCAAAATCTCAAGGTAAGCCCGGTCAGATTTCCGGCATATTACGAACCAGATGAAACATATGCTTTATCTCAGCACATTTTATTTGGGAATGCTGGAGAGGGGGGTGAATATTTGAATCCTTATGCCGAAATGATAAAGGGATACAAGGAAACAAGAAATACAGTTATGATGGCCCAAGGTGAACTTAATCAGGATCTTAGCATGATAACTCCTGGACTCGCTGCACGAATTTTAGCCAATGCCACATCATACTCTTACTTCGATTTGCAACGTAGCTATAATCCGTATTACTATAATATTGCCAGTTACGATAGAGTCACAAATAAATATTCATTGGTTGAATTAAATCCTTTATCTGGAACAGAATACCTGGGGTATAGCGAAGGGGGGAAAAGCGTATCACGGCAATTTTATTCCGAAATGTCCTTATCATACGATAGGATATTTGATAGACATGGAGTAAGTGGAATGCTGATATTTTTAACGAGAGAGCAACTGACAGGCAATGCCGGCAATTTGTCAAACTCGTTACCTCATAGAAACCTGGGACTATCAGGCCGTTTTACATATAATTACGACAGTAGGTATTTCTCTGAATTCAACTTTGGGTATAATGGCTCTGAAAAATTTGACAAAAATCACCGTTGGGGTTTTTTCCCTTCATTAGGATTAGGGTGGATTATTTCAAATGAAAATTTCTGGGGCGGGGATATTTTGGATAATATTTCTTTGCTAAAATTACGTGGGACTTATGGATTAGTAGGCAATGATGCTATAGGGGCAGAACGTTTTTTTTACTTATCAAGAGTAAACATTGGAGGGGGTGAAGGGTATAGTTTGGGATATGACTTTAGTGGTAAAAGTAGAACCGGAGTCTCAATTTCACACTATTCAAATCCGGCTATTGGATGGGAGGTTTCTTATAAAGCTAATTTGGCAATAGAGCTTGGGCTTTTTAAAGATAAATTCAACGTTATCGCGGAGGTATTCAAAGAAAGAAGAACAAATATTCTTCAGACACGTGCAGATATTCCAACAACAATGGGATTATGGAGTACGCCTCAGGCTAATATAGGTGAAGCTTCCGGAAGGGGTTTTGAACTTGAATTAGATTATAAACAATCTTTTTCCAACGATTTTTGGGTAACGGTTAGGGGAAATTTTACATACGCACGATCATTATTTGAAAAGTATGAAGAACCTGATTATTGGTTTGCTCCATGGAAATCCAGAGTGGGACAACCTATTTCTCAACTGTGGGGATATGTTGCGGAAAGGCTTTTTATTGATGATGCTGACGTGTTGAATTCTCCTATTCAAGATTTTGGAGAATATGGACCGGGTGACATAAAATATAAAGACATTAATAATGATGGTGTTATTAATACATTGGATCAAGTCCCTATTGGTTTTCCTACTACGCCTGAAATTAATTATGGGTTTGGTACATCCATAGGATACAAAAATTTTGATTTTTCGTTTTTCTTTCACGGATCCGCAAGGTCATCTTTTTGGATCGATTCAGGCGCAATGTCTCCTTTTATCAGGTCAGGACGAGAAGAAACAGGTCTTGCAAAATTTATTGCAGATGACTACTGGTCTTATTCTACACAAAATCCCTTAGCCAAATGGCCGAAATTATCTTTATATAAAATTAATAACAATAACGAAAGAAGTACCTGGTTCATGAGGAACGGATCATATTTACGACTTAAAAATGTTGAGATAGGTTATTCACTTCCAAATAATCTTGTAAATAAAATAAAATTAGAAACATGTCGAATTTATTTAAATGGATCAAATTTATTTCTGCTGAGCAAATTTGATATTTGGGATATTGAATTAGGAGGTAACGGGCTTAACTATCCGTTACAGAGAGTGGCAAATTTAGGGATTAATATTTCATTTTAACTGCCTGTAATTTGGTGTCTTATTAAGAAAAAATGAACTTTTGTAAAAAAAACAATATGAAAAACAGATTTAAATTGCTAGTGGTTGCTATTTCATTGATATCGGTATCATGTGGAGACTATCTGGATGTAGTTCCGGATAATATTCCTACGATAGACCACGCCTTTGTAAATCGAAATGAAGCTGAAGGGTTTCTTTTTGGATGTTTTGGTTTTATGCCTGATATTGGCAACGTTCATCAAGATCCCGCGTTAACAGCTGGAGATGAAGTCTGGTTTAATGAACCGTTGCTAGATTTTACCCCTGACCTGCATAAAATATTTAAAGGAGAACAGGGTGCTACTAATCCTTTAGCAAATTACTTTTCAAGTAAACATGATGGTAATGCAAGAGGTGGGAAAAACCTTTTTACCGGACTTAGGGACATTAATATTTTTCTTGAAAATATTGATAAACCTTATGATTTAAGTGATTTTGAGAAAAAACTTTGGATTGCAGAAGCAAAATTTATGAAAGCGTATTTTCATTTTTGGCTATTGCAGATGTACGGGCCTATTCCCATAATCAGAGAAAATTTACCCATCGATTCAGCTCCGGAAATTACAAGAATATATAGAGATCCTATCGATGAAGTGGTTGATTATATTGTTTCTCTATTAGATGAGTGTGCTGAAGATCTTCCATTAAGGATTGAGGATGAAATTAATGATATGGGACGCCCTACTAAACCAATTGCATTGGCTTTAAAGGCTAAAGTTTTAACTCTTGCTGCAAGCCCCCTGTTTAATGGCAATACAGATTATGCAAATGTAGTAGACAATCGAGGAGTTCAATTATTCCCACAAGAATATAGTACAGAAAAATGGATAAGAGCAGCAGAAGCATTAAAGGAAGCTATATATATCGCTCATGAAGCGGGACATGAGTTATATGATTATAATAATAGCCTTTATGCAAGATTTTTAGATAGCTCAACAATCATGGCTATGCAGGTAAGAGGTGCTGTTGTCGAACGCTGGAATCCGGAAATAATTTGGGGAAACTCACGCACCTCATCTAACGGCCTTCAAAGATTATCATACCCCACTATAAGTCAAGCGACAGACGATATGCTGCCAACTTACGCTCCCCCTCTGAATATCGTTGAACAGTTCTATTCCAGCAATGGAGTCCCTATTGAGGAAGACAAAAACTGGCAGGGAATTGATTGGTATGGAATAAAAAGAGGCGATGAAAAACATAAATATTACATAAGGGAAAATTATGAAACCATAAATCTCCATTTTAATCGTGAAGCACGTTTTTATGGATCAATAATATTTGATGGAATGAGATTTTATGGTCAGGGAAAACATGCAGATGATGAAAATTTATTTACTATATATTTGAAATTTAACAATCTACCCGGAGGTTTTTATAGATCAAGGCATGGTATCACCGGATATCTGTCCAATAAACTGATTCATTATTTAACTTCTAGTGCATCGGGTAACATAAATACATATTCATACGCATTTCCAATAATAAGATTGGCTGATCTTTATTTACTGTATGCTGAAGCTTTAAATGAAATAAAAGATGTTCCTGATTTTGAAGTGTATGAATTTATTGATCTTGTAAGGAATAGGACCGGCCTCAAGGGTGTTGTTGAAAGCTGGGGAGAGTACTCTATTGAACCGGATAAACCTTTATCTAAAGAAGGAATGAGAGATATAATTCGGAGAGAAAGATTAAATGAACTTGCATTTGAAGGTGGCAGGTTTTGGGATTTACGCCGATGGAAATTATCCGAACAATTCTATAATAAACCTATTCGAGGGTTGAATGTATATGGATCAGGAACTGATTTTTACAATGTGACGACTATTTTCCAGCCTAAATATGAAAAGAAAGACTATTTGTGGCCAATACGCTGGTCAAACATTTATATAAATCCCAATTTATTACAAAATCCGGGATGGAAGTAATAAATAATTGTATGTAAATATGAATTTAAATTGAATGATATGAAAAAAATACTGTTCTTGCTTTTAATTACTTCCTTGGTTATTAGTTGTGCAGAAACACCTGATTGGAGTGATAAAAAAGACAATATACCACCAGGGCATGTGCAAAATCCTCTTGTGGAAAACATAAATGGAGGTGCAATTATTACCTACAATCTGCCGGATGATAAAGATATACTTGCCGTGAAAGCAATATATAATTTGAAAGGCCGGGAGGTCGAGATCTACTCGTCTGCATATCGTGATACAATTAAAGTGGAAGGATTTGGGGATACAAAAGAGCAATTGGTAAAATTAGTCTGTATTGATAAAAGCTTCAACGAATCGATACCTGTCTATTTACAAATTAATCCGCTAACTCCCCCGGTTGAATTAGTTGCTGAGTCAATGGTTGTTAATGAAACTTTCGGCGGAATTTACGTTGAATGGGATAACAGTTTTAGGACTGATCTGGCCCTTACTCTTTTCGCGGAGGATTCCGAAGGAGAAATGAAGGAGGATTATACTTATTATTCAAATTCCCCTACAGGCAGATACTCCTTCAGGGGTTTTGATGATCAGCCTCGAAAATTTAAGATTGTAGTAAAAGATCAATGGGATAATCAATCATTTTGGGAAAACACTTTATCTCCATTGTTTGAAGAAGAAATTAAGCCCTATAATGAAAACGGTGAATTACTATGGAATTTAAAATATTTTGAAGCTGAAAATTTATATACAGGAGATTTTCATGATTACAGATGGGGAGATAACACACGTGGGCTTCAATTGGTTGTTGCCGGTAATACGGTCGGGAATTCAGTTGCATTCTGGTTATCAATGAGAGGATTCTTATCCAGATGGGATCCAACAATACTACCAAATTCAGAGAACGATATTCAACCCATACCCAATTATTGGACAATAGACTTAGGTGAAGAAGTTTCACTAAGCAGGCATATTTACTGGAGTAGGGGGCGTGACGTAGGTGCTGATTTTAATAATCCCTCAAATCGCTATTATTATACATTGCCTCAAGGACCGAAACGAATAGAGATCTGGGGAACTAATAATAAGCCCAAAAGTGCGACAGATTTTAATAATAGAATGGAAGGATTACAGTACTGGACCTCGTGGGAACAAGTAGGAGGAACTGACGCATGGAAAGAAGACTGGGTAAAACTTGGGGAGAATGACCTGTTACCCCCCTCCGGTGCCCAAAATCAAGCGCAAGTTACAATGGATGATTTGATCCATGCAGACAATGGGTTTACCGCGGAAATTTATCCAGAAATGACGAATAAAAAAATAAGATATATAAGGTTAGTTTTTGAAGAGTATTATTCTGCAAATCCTAACGGTGTACATATTGTAGGGATAAAATTCTATGGAGCCTATAGCAATAGATAACCAATCACATACAGGAATATAATTCAAATGACTTGTATCTTGATTCTTGTGCCTAAATTTTTAATCGTATGCAATTAAGACTATTAAGCAAAATTTTGATTATAAGTGTTTTTATCATGTTTCTTTCTGAGAAATCGGAAAGCCGGCCCATGAAATCGGTTGATCAAACATCTGTCCGGAAAATCAGGGATATTACAATTTATAATGATGCCCGGTTCTACTCTTGCTTTCCTTCCGTGGCAAAAGGAAAAGACGGCGAGTTTCTTGTCGCCTTCCGGCGGGCACCGGATAGAAAAATATTCGGGGAGTCGGGAAGCAACCATGTGGATCCGAACAGTTACCTGGTGATGGTGCGTTCAACGGACGGGGAGAACTGGACGAAAGAACCTGGGTTGATGTATGCGCATCCCTTTGGCGGATCGCAGGATCCTTGTCTGCTGAGGTTAAAGGACGGCACTCTTATATGCAGCAGCTATTCGTGGGCTTTTGTCCTTCCGTCGGGAGTACCGAATCTTAAGGAACCTTACCATATGGCAGATGGCAGGGCTTATTTTCTGGGAGGATATATAATACGTTCATCAGATAACGGGAAGACATGGGAAGGTCCTGCATATCCTCCGCATATTCCTTCCGAGGTTCATTACAGCGCTTTAGGTAATCCGTTACCGGCCTATAACCGCGGAGCCATGTATGAAGAAGACGGACGTATTTTATGGGTTGTGGCGGTAAATGACAGAAAGAGCCCGCGAAAAATATCCGCCCACCTCTTAACATCGGAAGACAAAGGTATAACCTGGCAATATGCTTGTCCTGTTGCTACCGACAATACGTTTAGTTTTAGTGAGACATCCTTACATAAGACCCCTAAAGGCGATATCGTTGCATTTCTCCGCACAACCGATATGGATGATATGGCTTGTATTGCCCGGTCAACTGATGGAGGAAAAAGCTTTCAACCGTGGGAAAAGATGGATTTCCGGGGACATCCCCTGCATGCGTTGCGGTTATCCGACAACAGGGTGTTGCTCACCTACGGATACCGGCATACACCTTACGGTATCCGCGCCCGTATCCTGAATCCCGAATGTACCGATTTTAAAACAGCTCCCGAAATCATTCTCCGTTCAGACGGCGGCAGTACCGATATCGGTTATCCCTGGGCGGTACAACTGGATGACAACAGGGCGCTCGTAACTTATTATTTCAATGTGGGCGAAGGAACAAGGCACATTGCCGGTACCATTCTTGAAATTACACAGTAAAGAATGAGGTGAAAAATTGAAAATAAGCTATCATTTAAAATGTTATCCGGATGAAAAGAATCGTTAGAAATTTGGGCATTGTACTTTCAATAACGGCAATGGTATTAGTCTCCTGTAAGGATAAAGATCTTAACCCTGGATTAGAGGAAGAAGAACAGCCTACGGATACGTTTGATCAAACGTATGTCCGAAAGGTCAAGGATATCACCATTTATCAGGATGCCCGGTTTTACTCTTGCTTTCCTTCCGTGGTACAAGGTAAAGACGGCGAGTTTCTTGTTGCCTTTCGCCGGGCCCCGAACAGGCGAATATTCGGGGAGCCGGGAAGCAATCATGTGGATCCGAACAGTTACCTGGTGATGGTACGGTCGACGGACGGGGAAAACTGGACAAAAGACCCTGAGTTGATGTACGCGCATCCCTTTGGCGGTTCACAGGATCCCTGTTTATTGAAATTACGTGACGGTACCCTTATATGCAGTAGCTATTCGTGGGCTTTTATCCTTCCGTCAGGAGTGCCGAACCTTAAGGAACCCTATCACATGGCAGATGGACGGGCTTATTTTCTGGGCGGTTATGTGATCCGTTCTTCGGACAATGGGAAAACATGGGAAGGACCTGATTATCCCCCGCATATTCCTTCCGAGGTTCATTACAGCGCTTTAGGCAATCCGTTACCGGCCTATAACCGCGGAGCAATGTATGAAGAAGAAGACGGACGCATTTTATGGGTTGTGGCTGCCAATGACAAAAAAACTCCGAGAAAGATCTCCGCGCATTTACTGGCCTCGGAAGACAAAGGGGTGACCTGGCAATATGCCTGTCCTGTCGCTACTGATGATACGTATAGTTTTAGCGAGACGTCACTGCTTAAGACCCCGAAAGGTGATCTCGTTGCTTTTCTCCGTACAACCGATATGGATGATATGGCTTGTATCGCACGCTCTACGGACGGTGGAAAAAGCTTTCAACCCTGGGAAAAGATGGATTTCCGGGGACATCCCCTGCATGCCCTGCGGTTATCCGATAACAGGGTGTTACTTACCTACGGATATCGGCATACACCCTACGGTATCCGCGCCCGTCTCCTGAACTCCGAATGTACCGATTTTAAAACAGCTCCC
>NZ_CALNAT010000190.1 GCF_937873925.1 uncultured Proteiniphilum sp.
GGAACTGATAAAAAAAGAGATCCTGAAAATAGACGGGATTTCCAACGTGACCATCTACGGAAAGCAGGAAGCATCCATCAATATAGAACTCTATGAGGATAAGCTGGCCAACCTGGGTGTTCATCCCGCCGAAGTACTTTCCACGCTGAACGGGCAGAACCGGACGATCTACTCCGGCTACTACGAAAGCGGCGATGCCCGTATACGGGTATCGGTAAACGACCGTTACCGGACGGTGGACGATATCGGGGATCTCCTGTTACAGGGGCATGAAAACGACCAGTTACGGTTGCGCGATATTGCCCGTATCACCGAAAAGTATGAAAGTCCTGTCCGCAACGAATTGAGTTATGACAAAAGGCAGGCATTGGGTATCTCTGTTTCAGCTTTAAGCGAAACAGACATCACTAAAATCGGCAAACAGGTAGACAGGCTGATGGAAACAATGGAAGAGGAACGCCTGCCAGCGGGAATGGAGGTGAACAAGGTATTCTTCCAGCCCGAAAGGGTCAACACCGCCCTGAATGCATTTATCGTCAACCTGGTGGAATCGGTACTCATTGTAGTGATCCTGCTGATCTTCTCGATGGGATTCCGGAGCGGGCTCATCCTCGGCTTAAGCCTGGTCGTTACCGTATTCGGTTCGCTGATGATACTGGAGATATTCGACGGTACCCTGCAACGGGTCTCACTGGCTTCGTTCGTATTGGCGATGGGGATGCTGGTGGATAATGCCATTGTGATACTCGACGGCATCCAGATTGACCTGCAGCGGGGAGTGGAGCGCAAAAAAGCGTTGACCGCCATCGGCAAAAAGACGGCGATGCCGCTGCTGGGAGCCACATTGATCGCTATCCTCGCATTCCTGCCCATATTCCTGTCGCCCGATACGGCGGGAATTTATGTGCGCGACCTGTTTATCGTACTTGCCGTTTCGCTTTTATTGAGTTGGGTCCTCGCACTGACAATGATCCCTATTCTGGCGGACAGATCGTTAAAAATAAAAGAAGGCCAAAACCGGAAAGATCCTTACGACAACAAATATTACCGGGCTTTACGTAAAGTGCTGAACTGGACCTTATCGCACCGTCTCATTACATTAGGCACAGGCGCTGCACTGGTGCTTATCAGCGTATACTGTTACCGGTTCCTGCCGCAGGGTTTCTTCCCCGATATGGACTACGACCAGCTTTATATCGAATATAAATTGCAGGAAGGAGTAAACAGCACACGGACAAGGGCCGACCTGAGCGAGATAGAAGACTACCTCCTCACGCGTGAAGAAGTGACGCATGTAACTACCTCCATAGGCGGAACGCCAAGCCGTTACAATCTGGTCAGAAGCATTGCCGACCCTTCCCTCTCATACGGCGAACTGATCGTGGATTACACTTCATCCAAAGCCCTGATCGCTTCAATCGATGAAATACAGGATCATCTCAATGAGCACTATCCCGATGCCTATATCCGGGTGAAACGCTATAACCTGATGTACAAGAAATTCCCTATCGAGATTGAATTCCGCGGCCCCGATCCCGACGTCCTCAGGAATCTGTCGGCGCAGGCAACGGAGATTATCAACAGTAGCTCCTCCGTATATATGCCCACGACCGACTGGGAACCCAAAGTGCCGGTATTGATGGTCGATTATAACCAACCGGTTGCCCGTAGTATCGGGTTAAGCCGTCAGGATGTCGGATTATCGATCATGAGCGCGACGGACGGAATCCCTACAGGAGTCTTCTACGATGGCATCGAAAGTAAAACAATTACCGTTAAATGTGTTGATAGGGACGGCAACCCGATTGAATCGCTCGAACATACGCCCGTATTCGGCATGATCCCTTCATTGACAGGAATAGACAGGCAAGCCTTACAGGGATTAATGACCGGAGCCGTCACGGAAGAAGAGATCCTGGCATCAGTATTGCAGACCGTTCCTTTAAGCCAGGCTTCCAACGGGGTACACATCGACTGGGAAGAGCCGGTGGTTATCCGCAGCAACGGCGAACGTGCCATGCGCGTGCAATGCTATCCGGTGCCCGGACAGGCCGTGGAAAATGCACGGCAAACCATCGCGCAACAGATAGAAAACATCGACCTGCCCACAGGCTACAGTATGAAATGGGAAGGAGAACGAAGTGCAAGCGACGAGTCGATGAAATATCTCTTCATGTATTATCCCTTGGCGGTTATTCTCATGATTGCTATCCTGATCATGCTCTTCAAGGACTATAAGAAACCTCTCATTATTATCTTCTGCTTGCCTCTGTTATTTATAGGGATTATCGCCGCCATGCTGTTATCCGGAAAAACATTCGGATTCGTCGCCATAGTCGCGGCATTGGGGCTGGTAGGCATGCTCATCAAGAACGGGATTGTGCTGATGGATGAGATCACGTTGCAGATATCAGACGGAGTAGAACCGGTAAAAGCATTGATGGACAGCTCCGAGAACCGCTTTCGGCCGGTGATGCTTGCCTCCTTGACGACTATTTTAGGGATGATACCCCTGTTAGGCGATTCGCTGTTTGGCCCCGCTGCCGTGGTCATTATGGGCGGACTGCTGGTGGGAACGCTGATCACGTTGCTCTTTATCCCGGTATTATATGCGCTGTTTTTCAAGATCAGGATAAAATGATGTGATGATCCCGATAAATCGGGACAAGTAATGATAATTTACTGATTTGATGATTTTTTTAATGTGAATAATGAAGAAATGATAGTGTGCTTCGCACGATAGTGCCTTCGGCGATAGATGCTTCGCATGATAATGCGCTTCGCGCGATAAACACGATAACGAATTTCATTTTTCACTTTTAATTTTTCACTTTTCACTTTTAAACATATGCAACTAAAAAATATAATTCTACTGATTTCCTGTTCTTTCTTTATCCCTTCTCTTCTATGGGGACAGGAAATATCTCTCGCGTCCGGGCAGGAAAAGGCTTTCGTACCCGGGCAGGAAAAGGCTTTCCCGACCGAACAGGAAACGGGTCTCACGGCCGGACAGGAAATGACCCTCGAACAATGCCGGGAAATGGCGTTAGAAAATAATAAGGCGATATCTATCGCATCACGTAACAAAGAGCAGGCCGAATATACCGTAAAGGCATACAGGGCTAATTTCTTTCCCAAAATTTCCGCATCGGGCAATTATCTCTATTACGATACGGAGATGAACAGCAGCCTGCCGGGCGGTTATCTTCCTACATTTGTCCCGGATCCGGCCACCGGAGAATTAATCCCGAATATCCTTACAGGCCCGGACGGGAATCCTGTCATAGGAGCGGATGGTAACCCCATCTTCAACCAATATGCTTATTTTCCCGATATGGGGATTTCGATGAATGTAAAAAACACCTGGATGGCAGGATTGCGTGCCGAACAACCTCTTTATACCGGCGGGAAAATAACATCCGCTTACCGGATGGCACAGATCGGGGATAAGATTGCCGGTCTGAGCGAGCAACTCTCCCGTGCAGAGGTCATCGTGAAAGTCGATGAAGCATACTGGACCTATGTGAAAACCAGAGAACTGGTCAATCTGGCGTTGTCTTATCAACGTGTGGTCACGGAACTTTTACGGGATGTACGAAATGCGCATGAAGTCGGCCTGAAACATCAGAACGATGTGTTAAAAGTGCAGGTGAAAGTCAATGAAGCCGAATTACAATTGCGGCAGGCTGAAAACGGAAACCGACTGGCACGTAAAAACCTGTGTTATGTAACGGGACTTCCGCTCGACAGGGAAATTTCACTACCCGCCTCATTTGACCAATCCGTCGGTTTAAAAACCGAAAGCATGGACGATTATACCTCCCGTCCGGAATATGCCATACTCGAACACCAGATACAATTGAAAGAACAGGAGATCAAATTAACCCGCAGTGATTTTCTTCCCAAGGTTGGCGTGGCAGCCAATTACGGCTATATAAACGGATTGGAACTGAACGGATATAAACTGTTAGAGGGCGCATCATTCTCTGCTATGGTTTCGGTAAACATCCCTTTATTCCAGTGGGGCGAAGGACGTAATAAGATCCGTGCCGCCGAAGCCGGGCGGAGTATTGTCCAACTACAGCGGGAGGATATTTCCCGGCAAATGGAGCTCGAACTGGCCCAGGCCTTCGATAAATGGGATGAATCCGTCCTCGACGTACAACTGACTGCCCGCTCTCTGAATCAGGCACAGGAGAACATGCGGGTAAGTGAAGACCGCTACAAAGCCGGTATGGAAACACTTGCCGACTATCTGGAAGCCCAGACCGGCTGGCAACGCGCATGGACGGAACATGTCAATGCATTGACCCGTTTACGGCTGAATCAGACCTATTATCTGAAAGCGGCGGGAAAGTTATAATACCCCATCACGGTGAGCAACTTTTGGGTATTGATTTAGCAAGGTTGGGTATCCAAAACTTCCATTTCGGTAAGTTGGTGTAAATACAGTACGGCACTATGCCATAACTTTATGGTCGGTAAAACAGCACCTAAAGACGCAGTTTTAAAACCACAGTTTATGCAGGGAAAATAGAACAGAAATCTTTTTTAATGAAAGATGCTGTTTTTTTGAAATGATTAAGCAGTGATTATACTTTCTTTTTTGTAAATTTGTCAATTCACTTTACACATTTTCAAAAAAGCTTGACTATCAATATTCCACAGGGAAGAACGTCAATTTGCGGGAAAATTCATTACATACTAATATATGGATAAAATTCAGGAACTTACTTCAAAACTTTACACGGAGGGAGTAGAAAAAGGCAAAGAAGAAGCCGAAAGAATTGTTGCGGAAGCACGGGCGCAGGAGCAACAGATACTGGATGCGGCACGCGCCAAAGCTGAAGAGCTGCTTTCTTCCGCCGAAAAGGAAAGCGCAGCACTGAAAAAAAATACCGAAGCGGAACTGAAACTCTATGCCGCCCAATCTACCGAAGCGCTGAAAACGGAAATCATCAATCTGGTGACCGAAAAGTTGTCTACAGCTCAAGTGAAAGCGTCCGTGGAAGACAAATCGTTTATGCAGCGACTCATTGTGGAACTGGTACAAAACTGGTCGAAGAACGACACATTGACCGTTGGCGTGGAAAACCCGGAAGAACTGAAATCCTATATTGCCTCTCATGCCAAAGGACTACTGGATAAAGGGCTGAAGATCGAATCGGTGAACGGTATCAAAACCGGATTCACCCTTGCACCCGAAGATGGTTCCTACAAGGTGAAATTCGGGGAAGAAGAGTTTGTCAACTACTTCAGGGAATTTTTACGTCCCCAGATCCAACAACTTCTTTTTTAGAACAGGAAATTTTCATCGATCTCTTTGGGAGATTGGCTTTGCCTATGATTTTCAAAAATCAATATTACTATTTTATATCCGGGCTGCCCGATTTTTCTTTCGACAGCATGAAACTTCCCTTTACGGTGGAAGAGTTCAGAGACATGCTCGACGAAGCCCTTGAGCCGGAAGATAAAAATCTTTTGCACAGTTATTTTCTCTCTTACGACAACGCCAACCTTTTCCGGTTACTGGAAAAGAAAGAGAATGAGCTGCAAAACCGGGGGATTCTCTCGCGTGCCGAAATGGAAGAGGTGATCCGGCAGGTAAAAGAGGGAGACACCATAGAGAATAAACAGGTACCGCCCTATTTCGAAAAGACCGTCAGGGCATGGCTCGATGAAGAAATACCCGGACACCTGAAAACGCTGGAAGACCTCATCAGTTCTTTATATGCGGACTATGGGATGGAGATAAAGAACAGCCTGATCGCCCGTTGGTTCGAAATGAATCTCAACATAGGCAATATCCTTTCCGCCATCTTCGCAAGGAAATACGGCATGGATGTCAGCCAGGTGGTAGTCGGCAACAACGAGATCGCCAACCTCATCAGAGAAAATGCCAACGCACGCGATTTTGGCATCAGCCGCGAACTCGATTATTACGATACCATCCTGCGGATTTCCGAAGAACCGGATATCTACGAGCGGGAGCGTAAGATCGATAAATTCCGCTGGGACTGGCTGGAGGACAACACCCTGTTCGATTATTTCAACATCGAATACATCTTCGCCTATCTCTGCAAACTCAGGATATTGGAACGCTGGGTAAGCCTCAATGCCGAAGAGGGCGAGCGCGTTTTCCGGGAACTGATCACTCAGTTGAAGAACGAGATCCAAAAACCGGAAGATATCTAGAAAGAAGAAAAAATAAACAATCATATATGCTAACAAAAGGAACAGTTAAAGGGATTATATCCAATCTCGTTATTGTGGAGGTGGACGGAGCGGTAACCCAGAATGAGATCGCCTATATTGATCTGGGTGGCACCCGGTTAATGTCGGAGGTGATCAAGGTGGTCGGGAACAACGCTTACGTGCAGGTATTCGAGAGTACCCGCGGATTAACCGTCGGCACGCAAGTGGAATTCCAGGGACACATGCTCGAGGTGGTTCTGGGACCTGGACTGCTTCAACGCAACCTCGACGGATTGGAGAATGACCTCGACAAGATGGATGGGATCTTCCTGAAACGGGGTGATTACACCTTCCCTCTCAATGAAGAAAAACTATGGCATTTTCAACCGATAGCCCAACCGGGCGACAGAGTGACTGCCGGCTCATGGCTGGGCGAAGTAGACGAAAATTTCCAGCCCCATAAGATCATGGTGCCTTTTACCATGAAAGGGGAGTACGAAGTAAAAAGCATCACGGAAGAGGGAGATTACAATATCTATAAAACCGTCGCCGTGGTGGAAGACAAAGATGGGAAAGAGACAGCGCTCAATATGATCCAACGCTGGCCCGTAAAAATGCCGCTGACGGCCTACAAAGAGAAACCCCGCCCTTCCAAACTGCTGGAAACGGGGGTACGTTCTATCGACACCCTGAATCCGATCGTGGAAGGGGGAACGGGATTTATCCCGGGTGCATTCGGTACCGGTAAAACGGTATTGCAACATGCCATCTCCAAACAGGCGGAAGCGGATATCGTGATCATCGCCGCCTGCGGTGAACGCGCCAATGAGGTAGTGGAGATCTTTACCGAGTTCCCCGAACTGATCGACCCGCATACCGGCCGCAAACTGATGGAACGTACCATTATCGTGGCCAATACTTCCAACATGCCGGTAGCCGCCCGTGAAGCATCGGTATATACCGCCATGACTATCGGTGAATATTACCGCTCTATGGGATTGAAAGTACTGCTGATGGCTGATTCCACCTCGCGCTGGGCACAGGCGCTTCGGGAAATGAGTAACCGCCTGGAAGAACTTCCCGGCCCCGACGCGTTCCCGATGGACTTGTCGGCCATCATATCCAACTTCTACGGCCGCGCAGGGCATGTGATCCTGCACAACGGCAAAGAGGGATCCATCACCTTTATCGGGACGGTGTCGCCCGCGGGGGGTAACCTCAAAGAGCCGGTGACAGAGAACACCAAGAAAGTGGCCCGCTGCTTTTATGCGCTGGAGCAGGATCGTGCCGACAAAAAACGTTACCCGGCCATCAACCCCATTGAATCCTACTCCAAATACATCGAGTATCCGGAGTTTGAGGAGTATATCTCGGAACATATATCGGACGACTGGACAAAGAAAGTGAATGAAGCCAAAACCCGGTTGTTACGTGGAAAGGAGATCGCAGAGCAGATCAATATCCTGGGGGATGACGGCGTACCGACAGAGTATCATGTCACTTTCTGGAAATCGGAACTGATCGATTTTATCGTATTGCAACAGGATGCCTTCGACGATATCGACTCGGTAACCCCCATCGAACGGCAGAAATATATCCTGGATATGGTGACGGATATCTGCCGTACCGATTTCGAGTTCGACAACTTCAACCGGGTAGCCGATTTTTTCAAAGAGCTGATCAATATCGGCAGGCAGATGAACTATTCGGAATTCCGGTCGGACAAGTTCAATGAATACAGAGAACAATTAGACGAATCGATATCCCGAAAAAGAATATAACGATGTGATGATTCGGTGATGTGATATCCCGACAAGTCGGGACATGTAGTGATAATTCAATCCTCATATCAACAAATCGATAAATCCACAAATCATATAGAGCTATGTCAAAAGCATTTCAGAAAATATATACAAAAATTACCCAGATCACAAAAGCTACCTGTTCGGTAAAAGCAACCCATGTGGGATACGATGAACTGGCTACGGTAGAAGGCCGTCTGGCACAGGTGGTGAAGATCATCGGCGATGAAGTGACCCTTCAGATCTTTGAAGGAACAGAAGGTATCCCCAACAATGCCGAAGTGATCTTTATGGGAAAATCCCCTTCACTGAAAGTGAGCGAACAACTGGCAGGCCGTTTTTTCAACGCCTATGGCGACCCGATAGACGGCGGCCCGGTTCCCGAAGGAGAGGAGCGCCCCATCGGCGGCCCTTCCGTCAACCCGGTACGCCGGAAACAACCTTCGGAACTGATCGCTACCGGTATCTCGGGGATCGACCTGAACAATACGCTGGTGTCGGGGCAGAAGATCCCTTTCTTCGCCGATCCTGACCAGCCGTTCAACCAGGTGATGGCGACCGTGGCACTTCGCGCGCAGACCGACAAGATCATCCTCGGTGGTATGGGGATGACGAACGACGACTACCTCTACTTTAAGAATGTATTCAGCAATGCAGGAGCACTGGACAGGATCATCAGCTTTATGAACACGACCGAAGATCCGGCCGTGGAACGCCTGCTGATACCCGATATGGCGCTGACGGCCGCCGAATATTTCGCGGTGGATAAAAACGAGAAAGTACTGGTACTGCTTACCGATATGACATCCTATGCCGATGCGCTCTCCATCGTGTCGAACCGTATGGATCAGATCCCGTCGAAAGACTCTAAGCCCGGATCGCTCTATTCCGACCTGGCCAAGATATACGAGAAAGCGGCACAATTCCCTTCGGGCGGCTCCATCACCATTGTGGCGGTGACCACCCTGTCAGGGGGCGATATCACCCATGCCGTACCCGACAATACAGGGTATATTACGGAAGGGCAGCTCTTCCTGCGCCGCGACAGCGACGTGGGTAAAGTGATCGTGGATCCGTTCCGCTCGCTCTCCCGTCTGAAACAACTGGTACAGGGCAGGAAGACCCGCGAAGATCATCCACAGGTGATGAATGCCGCCGTACGCCTTTATGCCGATGCCGCCAACGCCAAGACAAAACTGGAGAACGGGTTCGACCTGACCGACTACGATACGCGGGCGCTCTCGTTTGCCCTGGATTATTCAGAAAAGATACTCGCGATTGATGTGAACCTCGATACGACCGAGATGCTGGACAATACATGGAAGTTGCTGTCGAGGCATTTCAAGCCGGCAGAGGTGAATATGAAACAGGAATTGATAGATACCTACTGGCAGCAATAATGGCTATTCGATTTCAATATAACAAAACGTCCCGTCAGCAGTTGGAGAAACAGCTGGCTGTCCGTGTGCGGGCTCTTCCCACGCTGCAGAACAAAGAATCGGCGCTGCGTGTGGAAGTGAAAAAGACCAAAGCGGAAATAGAACAGCTCGACCAGGAACTCGAAGCAAAGATCAAATCGTACGACAAGATGGTGAGCATGTGGACGGAATTCGATCCTACCCTGCTCCGCGTAAAGGATGTGCACCTCTCAAAGAGAAAAATTGCGGGGGTGCTCCTGCCGATGCTCGACAAGGTGGATTTTGAGATCCGCCCGTTCAGCCTTTTCAACCGTCCCAAATGGTTTCTCGACGGGGTAAAGACCCTCGAAGGATTGGCTGAGATAGGGATCCGCCGTGATTTTCAGGAGATAAGGCTCTCCCGGCTCGAATACGCGAGGAAGAAAACCACACAGAAGGTCAATCTCTTCGAAAAGGTGCAGATACCGGGTTATCAGGAAGCCATCCTGAAAATAAAACGCTATCTGGAAGATGAGGAGAACCTCTCCAAATCGTCGCAGAAGATTATGCGATCCCATCAGGAACAACGTAGAGAACAGGAGGGAAGCGTATGGTAGCGACAATGAAGAAATTTGTTTTTATCTCTTTCCATAAGGACTATGAGCGGTTCCTTCATGCACTGCGCGACCTGGGTATGATACATGTGGCGGAGCAGGATAACAGGAAGGTGGATGAAGAGAAATTGCAGGACTACCTTTCCGCGTCGAAACGGTTGAGTGAATCGGTCAAAAAGCTAAAGCAGCTACGCGATAAAAAAACAGCCGTTCCCTTTGATGCAGCCGACGCGGAACGTGGGATGGATATACCCGCGGAGATAGAGAAGATCGAAAACAAAAAATCTGCCCTCAACCAACAGTTGCAAGTGAGCCTAAAAGAACGCGATAACTTGCGTCCCTGGGGAAATTTCGATCCGGAGAATATCCACCGGCTGAAAGAAGCAGGATATCATATCCGGTTTTTTATCGTGCCCGCCAAAGAGTACGACCCTGAATGGGAATCACTTTACAATGCCGTCGTTATTCAAAAAGAGACTTCCAAAACCTATTTTGTTACCATTACAACAGGCTCACAGCCGGTCGACGAATTACAATTCGAGGAGATGAAAGTACCGGAGGTATCATTAGACGCCCTCGACAAACTTATCGACTCGCTACAGGAAAAGATACAAAAACAGGAGGAAACGTTGAAAGCGCTTTCAGCCGAAATCCCATCGGCAGAGGCTGCCCTGAAAACGCTGGAATCCGATATCTTTTTCACCAGGGTAGCCCGCAGTGCGACACCCGCAGCAGAAGAGAAACTGATGCTTTTGCAGGGCTGGGCGCCGGAAGAGAACGTGCCGGAGATCACGAACTACCTGGAGTCACAGGACGTATATTACCGCATATCCGATCCCGCGCCCGAAGACAATGTACCCATCAAGTTCAAAAACAACCGGTTTATGCGGCTCTTCGAGCCGATCGCGGAGCTCTATATGCTGCCCAAATACAACGAGATCGACCTCACTCCCTTCTTCGCACCCTTCTACATGATCTTTTTCGGGTTATCGCTGGGGGATATCGGCTATGGGGCTTTCCTGCTGATAGTGGCTACGCTGGCGAAGATATTGGGAAAGGAGAAGATAGCCGGTTCGATGCGCGGCATACTCTCACTGGTACAGATACTCGGATTTTCCACTATGGTGTGCGGCCTGCTTACCGGCGGATTTTTCGGTTTCAGCATCTACGAAACCAATATACCCTTCTTCCGGAACATGAAGGATCAGGTGTATTTTGATAATTCACAGATGTTTATGCTCTCCCTTATATTAGGGGTCGTGCAGATCATGTTCGCCATGCTCCTGAAGATCGTGAACCGCATCAAGCAGTTCGGATGGATGCAGACACTTTCTACTATCGGCTGGTTCGTGTTACTGTTAAGTGTGATCGTGGCCTATCTGTTCCCGGATTTTATGCCGATGGGCGGTACGATACACCTCATCGTAATGGGACTTTCGGCCGTACTGATCTTCTTCCTGAACTCTCCCGGAAAGAACCCGTTCATGAACGTGGGCCTCGGCTTATGGGATACCTATAACATGGCAACCGGCCTGCTGGGCGATGTGTTGTCGTATGTACGCCTCTTCGCATTAGGCCTGTCCGGCGGTATTCTGGCAAGTGTGTTCAACAGCCTGGCTCTGGGACTGCGTCCCGATAACCTGGTCGGGGGATCAATCGTATTCCTGCTTATCTTCCTCTTCGGACACGCCATCAATATGTTCATGAATGTACTCGGCGCCTTTGTGCACCCGTTGCGTCTCACCTTTGTGGAGTTCTACAAAAATGCGGAATTTGAAGGAGGAGGGAAAAAATACAACCCTTTTAAGAAGTAATAGACAAAAAAATTCAAATCAATAACAAATAACAAAACATTATGGACACCAATTTACTAATTGCCTATATAGGCATCGGACTTATGATCGCTCTTTCAGGTATCGGCAGCGCCTACGGGGTTACCATTGCCGGAAATGCGGCTATCGGGGCGCTGAAGAAAGACAGCAGCAAATTCGGGAATTTCCTGGTGCTGACGGCGCTGCCCGGTACACAGGGGCTATACGGTTTCGCCGGATACTTCATGTTTCAGAGTATCTTCAATATCCTGACACCCGAAATCACCGCCATTCAGGCTGCCGCTGCTTTTGCGGCAGGTCTCTCGATGGGTTTGGTGGGATTGCTTTCAGCCATCCGCCAGGGACAGGTCTGCGCCAACGGTATCGCCTCTATCGGACAGGGAAATGATGTATTCGGAAATACCCTGATCCTTGCGGTATTCCCGGAATTGTATGCCATCGTGGCATTGGCCGGTGTATTCCTTATCGGTTCTGCCGTTGCCTGATAAACTGGGGAAAACGGATAAGAAAAGTAAATTCTATGAGGCTGTCGCATCCTGCGGCAGCTTTTTTTTATAAAAGGGGGACAATACCGTAAAACAGGAAAAGTAATCTATGAATGATAATCGACCTCCTGCCGGTCGATGCCGATATCTTTCATTGAAGCGGGATCTTCCACCGGCTCTAAGTGGGTTTGAACCGTCACCGGCTCATCGAACATATTCACGATGGTCTCCTCAATATCGTCCGCATGGTCGTGTGCCTGCTTGACCGTCCATTTACCGGGAACCAGCACATGCAGGGTGATGAATTTGCGACGGCCCGCGGCACGGGTCAGCAGGGAATGATATTCAATCCGTTGATCTTTCAGTGAATCGAGATAGACAGTGATTTTTTCCAGATCTTCCTCCGGAAGGGTGGCATCCATCAGGCCGCTGGCGGAACGGGTGATCAATCTGTAACCCGTATAGATAATATTAAGCGCTACCAGGATGGCAATGATGGGGTCGACGATCAACCAGCCGGTGAACTTCACGAGTACAATGGCCACGATCACCCCTGCCGAAGTATATACATCGGTCATCAGGTGCTTGCCATCCGCCTCCAGCAGAAGAGAATTTCTTTTTTTCCCGTTATGGATCAGTGTAAGGCCTACTGCCAGATTAACTAATGACGCCAGCAACGAAAAGAACAGACCGGTATTGATATTTTCAATGGGACGGGGATCGACAAAGCGCGGAACGGCAGACCAGATAATGGTGAAAGCGGCAATCAGGATAAGGGCACCTTCTGCCGCACTGGAGAAATACTCCGCTTTACTATGCCCGAATTCATGTTCCTTATCGGCCGGTTTCTGCGATATATTGAACATGACCAGGGCAAAAATCGCCGCAAACAAATTCACGAATGACTCCAGCGCATCCGACAGGAAACCCATGGAACCGGTGACAAAATAAGCGTAAAATTTCAGTAGGATAGTGACTATTGCCGCGGCAATAGAAAGATATATGAATTTACGGAGCGGATTTTGTTTCATTGCAGCCATGCTTAACAAAGGAACCTCTCTATTTTCGTAAAGAACGGAAAACAGGTAAGAATGGATCCATTATTCTCAAATGATAGAACAAAAGTAATCATTTTAAATGAACTTTTTCGTTAAACGAGTGTAGAACAAATTTATTTGTTTTACCGTAGAAAACATCTCAGTTTACTTGAATATGTTGTCGTAAAAAAAGTCTGATGAAATCGAACTGTTTCGATAAGTAAGAGCAGAAACAAAACTTGTTTTGATTATGTTGAGCGTAGAAACGAGCATCTATATTATTCTTGCTGAAATAAAACATTATTGCGAGTTCCATATGATACCTTTGAAAATAAATATTTTCAAAGGTATGAAATAGTGCCACAAAACTTGAATAGTCTTAAAATAAATTGCGTTGATCCTATTTTTTTTTACAATATATCAGGGGTTGAAAAAATTATTCGCTACATTTGGCATAATAAATGTAACCCAATAAATTATAATCAAAATGAAATCTATTTTAACAACACTGTTTCTATCCCTCTGTTCTTTTGTATTGAATGCACAAACAACAAATGATGTAAGTAGTAAACCTTCGCTACAGGGTGTCTGGCAAATGTGTAATCCAACAGGTAACTATTTAGCAACAAACCCGCAAACCGGGGAAATAACCCTGGATACGACAAAACTTCAACCAGTTTACTTTTATAAAGTTTTCGGTAACAAAGACGAACTCACAGCCATGTTTATCACTCCGGTCTTGTCGCTTATTACTATTTCAGGTACATATGAGGTATTATCCCCTAATCAATATATTGAGCACGTGGATTATCATTCCAATCCGAATTATACAAACCGGGACATCACCCTGGATTATACCTTCATTACAGACGACTATGTGCTCTCATCGTATAAAAATGAAATGGGAATGACGGCACAGGAAGTTTGGAAACGATTAAAACAAGGCAACCCCGCTACAGAATTGAACAAACTCAAAGAAGCCGGTATAATCAAATAACACAGTTTTCATTTCGCGTGCTTGGAAATACATCGATTTTCTTGTACTTTTGTAACTTTTAGGCAGAACCGTGTACGCGCCAAAGGATAGTGCAGACAATGAGCCGTTTTCGTACTGTGCTGATAACCGCAATTTGACTTTTGCGTACCGTTCGCCGGAAACGCGAAACAAAAACAGTGTAAAGAATTATGTTTGAAAATTTAAGTGAAAGACTGGAGAGGTCATTCAAGATACTGAAAGGTCAGGGCAAGATCACCGAGATCAACGTGGCCGAAACATTAAAAGAGGTACGCCGTGCGCTGTTAGACGCCGACGTGAACTATAAAACCGCCAGGGAGTTTACCGAAACGGTAAAAGAAAAGGCGCTCGGGCAGGATGTACTCAACGCCGTGAAGCCGGAGCAGATGATGGTGAAGATCGTGCACGACGAATTGGCCATCCTGATGGGAGGTAGCACTGCGGAATTCAATATCAAGGGAAATCCCGCCATTATTCTTATGTCCGGTCTGCAGGGGTCGGGGAAAACCACCTTCTCCGGCAAACTGGCCAATATGCTCAAAAGCAAACGGGGTAAAAACCCGTTGTTGGTTGCCGGTGACGTTTATCGTCCCGCCGCCATAGAGCAGTTGAAAGTGCTGGGCCAACAGATCGGCGTATCCGTGTATGCGGAAGAGGAGAACAAGAATCCGGTCAAGATCGCGCAGAACGCCATACAGTACGCCCGTCAGCACGGGAAAGACCTGATCATCATCGATACCGCGGGACGCCTTGCCATCGATGAGCAGATGATGGAGGAGATCGAATCGATCAAGAAAGCGGTTAACCCCCAGGAGATCCTCTTCGTGGTGGATTCCATGACCGGGCAGGACGCCGTGAATACCGCCAAAGAATTCAACCAGCGGCTCGATTTCGACGGCGTGGTACTGACCAAACTCGATGGGGATACCCGGGGCGGGGCGGCGCTATCCATCCGCTCGGTGGTAGATAAACCGATCAAGTTCGTCGGCACCGGTGAGAAACTGGATGCCATCGACGTGTTCCATCCCGAACGTATGGCAGACCGTATCCTCGGTATGGGCGACATTGTCTCGCTTGTGGAAAAGGCGCAGGAGCAATACGACGAAGAAGAGGCACGCCGCCTGCAAAAGAAGATCGCCAAAAACCAGTTCGATTTCAACGATTTCATTGCACAGATACAGCAGATCAAGAAGATGGGTAATCTGAAAGATCTGGCATCGATGATCCCAGGGGTAGGCAAACAGATCAAAGACCTGGACATTGATGATGACGCCTTCAAGGGTATCGAAGCCATTATCCGCTCCATGACCCCCCAGGAACGTACCAACCCCGAAATCCTGAACGGGAGCCGCCGCGCACGTATCGCCCAAGGTAGCGGTACCAACGTACAGGAAGTGAACAAGCTCCTCAAGCAGTTCGACGAGACCCGCAAAATGATGCGGATGATGACCTCCGGCGGGGGCCGCCAGGCAATGCGCAATATGAGAAGAAGGTAGTTCAATGTGCCAATGTGAATAATGCAATAAAGTGAAAAGGTAGGAAGGTGAAGGTAATTAAGTTTTTCGTTTTTCACTTTTAGTTTTTAGTTAGTTTATAAAAGTCTTGAATCTTGATTCTTGATTCTTGGTTCTAATAAAATCGACAAATCGACTAAGGTATGCAATTAATTGACGGGAAAGCGGTGGCCGCGCAGATTAAGAAAGAGATAGCGGAAGAGGTGGCACAGATCAAGGCTGCCGGCGGTAAAACGCCTCATCTGGCAGCTGTATTGGTCGGCCACGACGGGGGGAGTGAAACCTATGTAGCCAACAAAGTAAAAGCCTGCGAAGAAGTGGGATTCCATTCCACGCTGATCCGTTATGAAGAGGATGTTACCGAGGAAGAGTTACTCGCATGTGTAGACCGGCTGAACAACGATGCCGATATCCATGGCTTTATCGTACAGTTACCCCTCCCAAAGCATATTTCGGAAACAAAAGTCACCGAAGCCATCGATTTCCGTAAGGATGTGGACGGTTTTCATCCCGTGAATGTAGGGCGCATGTCGCTCGGTATGCCCTGTTTCCTTTCGGCTACCCCCTCCGGTATCGTGGAGTTGCTTAAAAGATACGCCATAGAAACCCAAGGAAAACATTGTGTAATACTGGGACGGAGCAATATTGTCGGTAAGCCGGTATCCATGCTGATGCTGCAGAAAGCCTATCCCGGCGACTGCACCGTCACTGTCTGTCATAGCCGCACTCCGAATATCAAAGAGATCACCCTGCAGGCAGATATTATTATCGCGGCATTAGGTGTGCCTGAATTCCTGAAAGGGGATATGGTAAAAGAAGGAGCCGTCGTGATTGATGTGGGTACTACCCGTGTACCCAGCGACAAGACGCGGTCGGGGTTCAAGCTCACCGGCGATGTACAATTCGACGAGGTCGCCCCCAAATGTTCTTACATCACCCCCGTTCCCGGCGGTGTAGGTCCCATGACCATCGTGTCGCTGTTGCGGAATACTCTTCTGGCAGGAAAGAAGGAGATTTACAGGTAAACAACGCAGCCGCATATCTCATCCTCGCTTTACCTTGATCAACAGGAGGCCGGCCAAGGTCCAGAACAGTTCACGGATGCGCTTGCACAAGCTGGTGAACACACCAAAAGCAACCGGTATCGAGAGAATACCGTATACGAGTACAAACCCTCCCTCACGTGCACCCATCTGCATCGGCATAAAGAAAAACAGGTTGGATATCAACGATTGAATGGACTCAATCAATACGCTTTGTCCGGAAGAAACCGGTCGTCCGATCGCCTGCATGATCAGCATTATCTCCACACATATAAAAAAACGAGAGAAAAGCTCCAGTGCAAGCGACAGAACAAAGTCCTTTTTGCGATTCCTGTAAAGATCGGCAATCAAGCCATCCATTTGGCTGAGCTTCTCCTGATTCTGCCTATGGAAAACCCTTACCCGTCTTCCAACAAAAGGGAGGTTGCCCGCCATCCATACAGCTCTGCTCACTCCTCCCCGGGTATATACCCTGAATGCCCAGAAAAGAAACAAGACCGAAGTTACACTGACCAGGATCATGAGCCATTCCATCAATCCCGAAAGCACCGGAACAAAAAAAAGCAGTAAAGGGATCGAAACCATCCAGAAGATGAAATGTGCAACAAGATGCATCATTGTGGAGAGCAGAACGGTAGAGGTAGCTTTCTGTATGCCCAGTGTCCCCTTTAGTTCAATGATTTTGTATGGCTCTCCCCCCATCAGTCCGAAGGGGGTGATATAATTGATAGCAAAACCACTGATAACCACTTTAAAAAGTCGCAGAAACCCTACACTTTTTGCTTCCGGGCTTCCATCATTCACAATGACATAAAAAGAGTATGTATTGGCGAGATATACAATAATCCACAACCCGATAATCGGTGCAAACCACCAACCGATCTGTGTTATATTACTTAAGATATTACCAAACCCTGTTTTATAGATCATTATCACCAGTGCCAACGCACCGAGAAGGAAAAACAGATTCTGAGCGATCTTCGTTTTTTTTACCATAAAGAAAACGGGAGTACTTAAAAGAAAATGGGAGAGTGATTTTTATCCTGAAAAATGAAATGCCTATCCGTAACAGTAGGAATAATGGGTCGACCGGTGATGAAGTGAACCCCAAAAGTTTTTATCTAACTTGTAGGGTTCACTTGCTGATGAGGCAACCGACGGGCTCTTCTATTTCCTGAAAGGCGGTTTTACCACATTTGCTTTCAGGTTCCTGTTGCGGACCTTTATATAGATCTCAGTGCCGGGTTTTGCAAAACCGGGTCTCACATATCCCATACCGACACCTATTTTCAGTACGGGCGAGATCGTCCCGGAAGTTACATTTCCGATCACTTCATCCTCCGCATTCACAATCTCGTATCCGTGACGGGGAATTCCCTTATCTGCCAGTTCGAAACAACAGAGTTTACGCGGCACACCTTCCGCTTTTTCCTTTTCCAGCACTTCACGGCCTACGAACGGCTTATTCTCTGCAAATTTGGTGATCCACCCCAACCCCGCCTGTAACGGTGTGGTGGTATCATCCAGGTCATTCCCGTAGAGGCAATAACCCATCTCTAACCGCAATGTATCACGTGCACCCAATCCGACTGGTTTAATACCATACTCCGCACCCGCTTCAAAAACGGCATCCCAGATTTTCCGCCCCTGTTCAGGGTAGAAATAGAGTTCAAATCCTCCGGCGCCGGTATATCCCGTATTGGAGACAATTACGTTGTCAACCCCGGCCAGCGTACCGGTCACAAAAGCGTAAAAGGGGATGGCGGACAGATCCTGATCCGTCAGCTTTTGCAGTGTCTCTATCGCTTTGGGACCCTGTATCGCCAGTTGTGCCATATGATCTGACGCGTTCTGCAGTTCAGCACCCATGGTGTTCCACTGTTGGCACCACGCCCAGTCTTTTTCAATATTGGCGGCATTCACCACTAAGAGATATTTTTCCGGTTCGTAGTGGTAGACAATGAAATCATCTACGATTCCACCTTTTTCATTCACAAAACAGGTGTATTGCGCTTTTCCCTGCTTAAGCCCGGAAACATCATTGCTAGTCACCCGTTGCAAAAATTCCACCGCTTTGGGACCCTTCACCCAAAATTCACCCATATGGGATACATCGAACACACCCACGGCATTCACTACCGTCAGGTGTTCGTCTATGATACCGGAATATTCAATAGGCATATTATATCCGGCAAACTCATGCATTTTGGCTCCCAGCCCGATATGCAGATCTGTAAATGGGGTTGTCTTCATATTATATTTTTTCCTCTTTTGCTACTATTTCGGCTATTTTCACAATCACTTCCGATGCTTTTTTCATGGAAGGTACTGGCAAAAACTCATATTTGCCGTGGAAGTTCATCCCTCCGGCGAAGATATTGGGACAAGGAAGCCCCATAAATGACAGGCGTGCGCCGTCGGTTCCTCCGCGGATAGGTTTTACATTGGGTTTCACATCCACCTCTTCCATAGCCTGATAGGCATAATCCACCACATACTTCACCGGTTCCACTTTTTCACGCATGTTATAATACTGGTCTTTCATCTGCAATGTAAGCCGGTCGCCGTATTTTTTGTTCAAGGTAGCCACAGCATTCTCCATCACCCCCTTACGTGCTTCGAATCTTTCGCGGTCGTGATCGCGGATAATAAATGACAGACTGGCCTCTTCTACCGTACCGCCTAAGGAGATCAGATGGAAAAAGCCCTCATAGCCTACGGTATATTCCGGCCGTTCATCCTGCGGCAGTAGGCAGATCAATTCATTGGCTAAATGCAGTGCATTGACCATCTTCCCTTTTGCATATCCGGGATGGACATTTCGCCCCTGTATCTCAATTTTGGCTGAAGCGGCATTAAAGTTCTCATACTCCAGTTCTCCCACTTCACTTCCGTCTATCGTATATGCCCAATCGGCGCCGAACTTGGCTACATCGAATTTATCAGCGCCCCGACCGATCTCTTCGTCCGGTGTAAAACCGATACGGATCTTACCGTGCTCAATTTCGGGATGGTCGATCAGGTATTGCATGGCATTCATGATTGCCGCGATACCGGGTTTATCGTCCGCTCCCAGCAGGGTAGTGCCATCGGTCACTATGATATCCTCGCCCACATGATCGAGCAGTTCGGGAAAATCGACAGGCGACAATACAACCTCTTTCGATTCATTCAATATGATCTCTTTTCCATCATAATTTTTCACAATTCTTGGATTCACATTCTTGCCGCTCATGTCGGGACTGGTATCGAAATGGGAGATAAAACCCATCACCGGCAGTTTCTTCTGTGTATTTGCCGGCAGGGTTGCCATCAGATAGCAATTGTTATCGAGACTCACGTCTGTCAATCCCATTTCCAGTGCCTCCTGCTCCACCTCTTTGGCAAGATTGAACTGTTTTTGCGTACTGGGGGTTTGTGTGCTGTTCTCATCCGATTGTGTGTCGATGCGAGCATACTTAATAAACCGATCTACAATATCCATGATTATTTATATTTGATTCATTAAAATTAATCGTTTTCTCGCTATGGCATAGTCAAACAAGTTTGTCCTCTGCTCATTTAGCTTAACGAAAACGTTGAATATTCTTTGCAGAGTTAAA
>NZ_CALNAT010000191.1 GCF_937873925.1 uncultured Proteiniphilum sp.
AATGTAGATCCGGATGCGGCGTTGGAAGTTTCTTATGTAGGTATGAGAACACAGGTCATCTCTCTTAATGGAAGAACAACCTTAAATGTAGTATTAGAAGAAGATGCGGAAATATTGGAAGAAGTGGTTGTAGTAGGATATGGTATCGCTAAAAAAAGCGACCTGACAGGATCAATCTCGCAGGTGAAAGCCGAAAGTATGCAGAATTATACTCCCTCGAATGTTAGCGACCTGTTACGGACAAGTGTTCCGGGAATGAATGTCGGCTATTCCGTCTCGGCCAAGGGTGGCGGTGATATGATGATCCGAGGAGATAACACGCTGACTGCCGGATCGGGTCCACTTATTGTTGTCGATGGAGTTATTTATAACGGTGATGTATCAGACATCAACCCGAACGATATCGAGACACTAGATATTATGAAAGATGCTAGTTCTGCTGCTGTTTATGGGTCACGGGCTACCAATGGCGTAGTGGCTATTACAACAAAGAGAGGACAAACATCAAAACCGATCATCAATTTCAGTGGAATAATCGGAATGGCTACAGCGGCAAACCGGGTTAAACCTTACGACAAAGATGGTTTTATCAAATGGCGTTCTGATATGGCTAAATCAGTTTATAGTGCAACCGTATCTCAAACGCCGTGGAGTCCATTTGATGATCCCCGCACGATTGATTCACAATATCTTAATGAATGGATGGCTTATCATAGTACTACGTCGGATAATCTTGTCGATGCCTGGTTGTCAGGTATTAAATTGACTGGGTTGGAGATTGAGAATTACAAAGTAGGGAAAAATATTGACTGGGAAGATCATATTTTTCAAAATGGCCCCCGCCAAGATTATAATATAAGCCTTTCGGGTAAAAAAGAAGACTTTTCCTATTATTGGTCATTGGGATATATGGATAATAAGTCATTGGCTATAGGAGACGAGTTCTCAACTGTACGTTCAAGAGTGAGTATCGAGGGAAAGCCGGCTCAATTCCTAAAAGTCGGGCTGAACGCGCAGTTTTCTTATCGGGATGAAAGCTCTGTTCCTGTCAATGATGGACAATATAAGTCTTTGACTCCTTACAGTTCTTTTTATGAGGGTGACGAAGAGACAATGAGGTTATATCCTAATGAAGACAATCAAGCGTTTCATCCGTTATTACAAAGAAAATACAGGACCCGTGAAATGGAATATTTCACCTTTTTCCCTAAAATATATTCTATTATAGAATTGCCTTTCGGTATCGTTTATACCTTGAATTATACTACCCGATTTGTTTCTTATCATAATCATATACATGATTCGTCAGAACATCCTCAATGGAATTTGTTTGGTGGTCTTGCTTCCCGTGAAAATTCTTTACGCAGAGAGTGGCAGGTGGATAATGTTATTAACTGGAATCGGGTTTTCTTAAAGGATCACAAAGTAGATGTAACTTTACTGGCCAATTTCGAAAAGTTCAGGAATGACACCGAAAAAATGGAGAATCAGAATTTTAGTCCGAATGATGTTCTGGGTTACCATGATATGTCTGTGGGGACATTACCGGTAATATCGAGTAACGATGTGGTAAGTACGTCGGATGCATTGATGGCCCGGATGAATTATATTTACAAGAATAAATACCTGTTGACCGCTTCTGTACGCCGGGACGGTTCGTCATTATTCGGATATTCCAATCCCCATGCCACGTTTCCGGCTACTGCTTTAGGATGGGTTTTGTCTGAGGAGGATTTTTTTAAAGTGCCATTTATTGATTACTTGAAATTCAGGGCTTCGTGGGGAAGTAACGGCAACAGGGATATTAATAATTACGCGGCTTTGTCGAGGATCATAACAGGAAAATCACTGAATGCAGAAGGAAATGGAAATCCGATCACTATACCTACTTTAGAGATAAATACGATGGGCAATAAGAAACTTAAATGGGAAAGGACAGAGGCATATAATTTTGCAATAGATTTCAGGATATTGAACGGCATTCTTACCGGAAAGATTGAAGCTTACAATATGTCGACCACCGATGTCCTGGTAAACCGACAGCTTCCTACGATTACGGGTTTTAATAGAGTTTACGCCAATTTGGGAGAAATTAAAAATAAAGGATTCGAGTTTTCTTTGAGTAGCCTTAATTTGAAAAAACCAAATATCGAATGGACATCTAATCTGATTTTTTCTCTAAATCGTAATAAAATTATTTCCATTACAGGTGAGAAATATGATGTTTTTGATAGTAATGGGAATCTGATAGGACAAAAAGAACCTGATGATAAGACGAATAATTGGTTTATTGGTCAAGCAAAAGATGTGATATGGGATTATAAAATTTTAGGTACATGGAAAATCGGGGAGGAAGAAGAAGCTGCCAAATGGAATCAGGCACCTGGAGATTTCCGATTGGAAGATGTAAATAATGACGGGTTGTTGACTGACGATGACAAGCAGTTTTTAGGTTACCAAACACCCCGGTTCTCGTGGACGCTTTCTAATACTTTTAATTTATACCGGGATTTTGAGTTCTCCTTTGTTTTATATTCTTTATGGGGACATAAAGCAAGTTATAATTTGGCTAAACATGATAATCATATAGAAGATCGTTGTAATTCATGGGATATTCCTTATTGGACACCTGATAACCAGTTAGATGACTATGCAAGATTGAGATCGGCACCAGCTAAAGGAGTATCCTATAATGTATGGTTCAGTAAATCATATATTCGTTTAGAAAATGTGGCTATTGCTTATAAAATACCCCCGAAAGTATTGAATAGAACACCAATCTCCAATCTGAAACTGACCTGCAATGTCCGAAATGCAGCCGTGTGGGCACCTAAATGGAAATTTGGCGATCCTGAGAATGGGACACGTTCTCAGAGAATTTTTACTTTTGGCTTGAATATGACACTTTGATAAAAACTTAATATTAAATAGAAATATGAAACCGACATGTTTAAGATAATCGTTAAACACCCGAAGGGAATGATTATTTTAAACATCAAAGGTTCCATATACCGAAATAAAACAATAAAATAATCATATGAAAACAATCATGAAATATAAAGTACTGGTGCTCTCTTTTGTCGGTTGTTTACTTACCGCATGTGGAGCAGATTTTTTGGATCCTAAACCATTATCGTTCTATGCTCCAGAAAACGTATTAATTGATGAGGCCGGTCTGCAAGCTGTATTAGATAAAGCTTTGACCAGTTTTAGAGGTGAATTTTGCACCGATCAGGCTCCATTCTTAACCAATCTGAAATATTCGGATGTTGCTGTTGACGGCACGACCGATAAAGCGACACCATGGCAAGACTTGGATAACCAAATGCTGCCGGACGGAATAAATAACGACTTGGCTTATACAAGAATCGGCTGGTATTGGGATAATTCGTATATTAATATAAAAGACTGCAATACAGTTATCAATCGGATCGATGAGGCTTCTTTTAAATCAGAAGAATCGAAAAATAAACTGTTGGGAAGCGCCTATTTTATGAGAGCTTATCGTTATTATATGAAAACGCTACAGTATGGGGATGTTCCTCTCGTGTTAGAAGAAGCGTCCGAGCCTAAAGTGGATTATTATACCACTACCAAAGAGTCCATTTGGTTGAAAATGATTGAAGACCTGGAGTTTGCCATACAGCATGTGCCTGAAGCAAATCAAACGAATGCCGGGCAGGTAACAAAAGCAGCCTGTAAACATTTACTTGCCAAATATTATTTATTAGAGGGGCGGTTTGATGATGCGATACGGATAACAACAGAGGTAATAAACGGTAGTGTACATAAATTATGTACCGAACGTTTCGGATCGGATAAGGACCTGATGGATAAAGATGTAGTTTGGGATATGTTCCGCATTGAAAATAAAAGTCTGTCAGCAAATACAGAAGGCCTCTTGTTAACTATCGATAGATATGGGATTGATGGAAATACTTCCGGGGTAAATGCTATGAGGAATGCAGTTCCCAATTTTGGACTGACAGGTGCTATAAAAACGCCGAATGGTGCTAATGGATTATCGGATGCGGCTAGAAATGAAATAGGGCTTGTGGAAAAATATGGAAGAGGAATTGCTCGTATTCGCCCTACTTATTATACACAAAAGAGTGTATGGACAATTGATGGAGAAGAAGATTTTTCTGATTATCGTCACAGAACGGATAATGAGAATTGGATTACCATGGAAATGTTAGTTTATAATAATCCGGCGCTAAGGAATAGTGGAAATGAGTGGTATGGGAAAAATCTACAGTTATATAATGAACAGGGAGGCATTTTATGTCAAGACACTATCCGGTGCTGGTTTGGCTGGCCACACTATAAAATATGGTACCCTGATCCTGACAGAGTACAACCTCAAGGGGGCCCAGGTGATTTTTATATTTTTCGTTTAGCTGAAACTTATTTGCTCAGGGCTGAAGCTTATATTTGGAAAAACGAATGGCAAAATGCTGCCAATGATATCAATGTGATCCGGGAAAGAGCGAACGCTCAATATATGTATACGGCTTCGGATATTCAATCACAACAAGTTGGAGCGGTATTGGACGAAAGAGCACGTGAATTGTATTATGAAGAACCTCGAAAAGTGGAATTAACAAGGATGGCCATTACCTTCGCACGGACGGGTATCCCATGTTATAACGGCAAAACATATAGTATGGATCGTATTTCCGAAGATAATTTTTGGTATGACAGGGTGGTAGAAATAAGTGATTTTTACAATAAAAATGTTCGTTCCGCTTATGGAAACAATTTTACTT
>NZ_CALNAT010000192.1 GCF_937873925.1 uncultured Proteiniphilum sp.
TACAAAAGATTTCAAAGAACTATTTTTTTATTTAAGTGCCCACTAATGATAATTTTTAGTTGTTTTTCATAAACTTATATTTATGCCCAAAGAATAAGTAGAGGGAACCGGTGTCGTGTTTTCCAGTACCGGATTGCCAATTTCAGGATCACCTCCCACCCAATCTGTAATGGTAAATAAATTCTGGGCACTCATAAAAATTTTCAGCGAACTTATCCCTGCTTTTCTAATCCACTGTGGATTAACTTGATATGATAGCGACACATCTTGTAACCTGACAAAGCCACGCGACTGTAAACCCAAGAAACGGTTATCGCCGGAAAAAGTGGCAGACGGATAAACATTACTTTTATTTTCCGGGGTCCAAGAAGGTTTAGGTATCATGTTATCCCTGTTACGTCCGGTACCTGCCATCATATATGCCCATTGGTTACTTTTCAGATAATAGCCGTTACCGCCAAAAGCGCCAACGAGCATCGCATATAATTCGACATTTTTATAACTTAGAGTATTACTCATATTAAGTCTAAAATTAACTTTATCATACCCTAGTATTTTACGGTCATTGGCCGTAATTCCATCAACACCATCTAAATCTTTATATTTTGGGTCGCCTGGAACTGTTCCTGTTAGTGCCATGTATCCGGTATCGTCTTCCTGAACGATTCCGATCCATTCATAACCATAAATCGCACCCAGCGACTTCCCGATAAAAAGGCTATTTGCTATGTCATCATCTTCTTTTCCGTCACCATCGGAATCTTGTCCATATAGTTTAACCAATTGATTATTATTTTTCCAAAAAGTGACAGCGGTATTCCAATGCCAATCTTTTTTCTGAATATTAACAGATTTAACTGTTAACTCTATTCCCGAATTATTCACTTGTCCCATAGAAGTTTTGATGGATGTAAAACCTGTCATCACCGGTATTTGACGGGTAAAAATTTGGTCCGTAGTCTTCGAGAAATAAATATCGGCATCAACAAACAATCGATTATTCAGCCATGCCGATTCAAAGCCAGTATTCCATTGGTTAGTTTTTTCCCATCCGAGGTCTGAATTACCGAGTGCATTCTGAAATAAACCGTACTGCCGTTTGCCGGGTGCATCAGAAAATTCATAATCGAACTGAGCAGAAGCGCCATTGGTTATGGTTGATAAAGTAGCATAGGGACTCACTCCCTGATTCCCGTTCTGCCCCCACGATAATTTGAGTTTCAAACTATTTAAAGAGTTGAAATTTTTCAAAAAACCTTCATTGGAAATTTTCCAAGCAGTACCAAAAGCTGCAAAATTGCCCCATTTTTTATTAGCTCCAAAAATTGATGCGCCATCTCGGCGGTAAGAGGCACTCACGAAATACTTCTCATTATAAGAATAACTTATGCGTCCCAGATAGCCAATATTTGCTCGTTCATTGCCATCCATAACCACCTTTTGGACAGTTGCTTTATGAAGCCCCCACATACCCAATGTGGTATTGCCGTTGGCTGCGAAATCCGTTCCGGTTGAATTAACTTCTTCGTAATGACTATGATCCCTTGTAGCTACCAAAGTTGCCTCAATACTGTGTTTTCTGAACGTATTTTTATAATTTAAAATATTATCGAACACATAACTAGAAAGGTTGTTATGGTTAATATTCCCATTTGCTTGGGACAAGAAACCTACTACCGTGGCAGGTGCATACCGTGATAATCCGACACCTTCTTTTACGTAATAATTTTCATAATAGAAACTCCCGGTTTGATTTTTATCAAGGTATGCTAAGTAATTCATTTTGAAATTCAATCCCTTAATCCATGGTATATCTATTATAGTATAAGCATTCAGTCGTAAATTATTCCGAATATCTTTATTGTCGCGGGTTCCATCATCAACTCCCCATAAAGGATTGATGGCTGATTCTGAATATGGATATTTTTCAAGGTTTCCTTGCTCATCCCGATATAAAACTCCATAAGGAGACATGGCCTCTGCTTCGCGAATATTGGCAGTTACACCAGAATAGTCTCTTTTAGAGTAACTGGCGTCTATTCCGATCTTTAACCAACTTGTAATCGTAGTGTTCAGCTTTCCCAATATGGAAATACGATTAAAATCATCCCCTAAAACGATACCTTTATTATCATTGTAGGTAGCAGATACATAGTAATTAAAATTCTGGGTAGCACCCGATACTGCAATTTGGGAATTCTGAATTACACCGATCCGGGTAATTTCATCTAACCAATTCGTTTCGTGGCCTGCTTTATAATTTGCTAACTCATCCGAAGATTTTGCCCAACTTTCTGTACCAGGAGTATATTTATTACGAGTATTCACCGAATTAATCCATTCTTCTCCTTTCATTACTTCAGGCCTGTTTTGCCAAGTTTGAAAAGCAGTAGAAACATTCGCCGTAATAACTGGCTTACCTATTTTTCCTTTTTTCGTAGTAATAGCAATTACGCCATTTGCAGAACGGGACCCATAAGCGGCAGCAGAAACAGCATCTTTTAGAATATCATAATTGGCAATATCATTCGGGTTAATATCGCTCAAGC
The DNA here is from genome assembly GCF_937873925.1 of uncultured Proteiniphilum sp. Classification (GTDB taxonomy): domain Bacteria; phylum Bacteroidota; class Bacteroidia; order Bacteroidales; family Dysgonomonadaceae; genus Proteiniphilum. Next base: position 2,550 of record NZ_CALNAT010000192.1, read on the forward strand.
TCCCCATCCATATCACACCATCCAATACTATTAACGGATTATTGGATCCACTGATTGAATTCTGACCGCGGATCAACATGCTGGGCTGACCGCCTGCCGTATTGGTAGCACCAATGTTCAACCCCGACACATTCCCTTTTAAAGATTCCAATGCGTTCAGATTCGGGAGCAAAGACACCGGAGAACCTTCTAATTTTACAGAACTGACCGAACCGGTATAATCCTGCCGTCGGGCAGTACCATAGCCGATAACGATAATTTCGTCCAAACTCAAAATTTCTTCTTCCAAAACGACATTCATTGTCCGGTTCCCGGCAACCGGAATTTCCTGTGTCCTCATTCCCACAAAAGAAAATACTAAAACAGCGTCATTCGGAATATTGGATAATACGAACCCCCCGTCAATATCACTGGTGGTTCCCATCGATGTGCCTTTCACTACGATTGTTATCCCCGGGAGAGGCTCTCCAAGCCTATCTGTCACTTTTCCTTTTACTGTTTTATCTTGCTGTTGAGGCTCAATTTTTAAAGGAATCTTACCTGTGGCAACATATACGTTTTCCCGCCTGTTTTTGAGGTAAATGGTGATTTGTTTTGCTATTATGCTATAATCCAAGTCTGTATCTTTTAACAGTTGGGCCAAAACAACTTCTATCGTTTTATTTTGAGCGTCAATGGTTACACGATCCTTCAGTTTAACTTCAACGTCTTCATTAAATATGAAGACATAACCCGTCTCTTTCTCTATCTCGGAGATTGCATCTTTGATCGTGATATTTTTCAGATTCAGAGAGATTTCATTGTTTTGCGAATAAACATTCTTCCCCAATACACAAAAAGTACACAGAAAAAAGAATAACGCGGAGATTTTCATGATTTTTAAAATTCTATCATATCTTTTCGATATAATAGTTTTACTGTTATTTTTTTGTTTCATACATTTGTATTGAATTTTAGTTTACGAAATAATTGGTTTATCTTGTGAATTAATCTTCTCCCGGTCGGGAGATGTTGACGCATCTCCCGACTTTGTTTTTGGTCTTATTATCTTTCCATAGGCAAAAATTTTATTATTATTTTATTACTTTAATGATATTGTCTTCAACAATATATTTTTTTCCGGTCAAAAGTGAGATAGAGGACAGGACATCATTCAAATTGTCAGACAGATAAAGTTTTCCGGTAATTCTTTTATCGCTTTCAATATGCTCGAAAGAGACATTGTAGTAACGACCTACTTTCTTGAATAATTCCGGAGCAGGAGTCCGGTTAAATATAAATACTCCGTCTACCCAGCTTGTATATAGGGATACATCTACATTTTTTTTATTCATATTTCCCTCACGAAGTTCAACCATTTCGTTAGGATTCATCATAATTGATGTATTATCTGTGGTTTTCACTTGTACCTTTCCGTTTACCAGAACGACCGCTGATGTTTGCTCGGAATTATATGCCGACACATTGAAACGGGTTCCGAAGACCTGAATTTCCATATTGGGGGTATGGACGATAAAAGGTTGTTTGCCCGATTCGGTAACATCCAGATAAATCTCCCCGACAACCTTTATATCCCGCGTTTTTCCTGAAAACTTTGTGGGGAATTCCAACTCCGTTCCCGAATTTATCCAGACTTTACTTCCATCGGCAAGGATAAGAAAAGAGCGCTTTCCATCAGGAACAATGAGTTTATTCGTTTGGATGTTATTTACGTCAATCCTCTTTTCGGTATCGGTACTATCGGTATATAAGATTTGTCCGTCTTTAAGTTGAACCGTCACATTTTGGGTAAGCTTTAATTCTTTACCTCCTGCTATCAGCTTTACCTCTTGCTCGGGGAGGGTTTTACCGATAATCTCTGCAGTTATTCTTGCTTTCGAATCATCCTCATTCCACATGAAGTAGAAAGTGGTTATAAGTAGCAATAATGCGATAGCGGCAACGCTTGAAACGTAATAAATGATCCGTTTTTTCTTTTCGTTTTTCTTTAAAACACTTCTTATAATTCTTTCATATAGTATATCCGTATCTGTGAAATTTTTTTTATTAATTACTATTCTATTGAATGTCTCAATAGCTTCCTCAAACTCTCCTTTGAGATTCGGGTGTCCCTGCATAAAAGAAATCCAATAACGTTCCAATTCACGTGTCCGTGTAAGTCTCCATTGGATAAATTCTTTATTTTCCAGAAAATAAGGGTTATATTTACCTTTGTTGTCTTCTTTCATTGGTAATTAACTTTTATAATTACATAATTAAAGACAAATAAACTTTTCTTTTGTAGTCAAAAAACAAAAGAAATTTTTTAAATTAACATTTAAGGAGAGAAAAATTATAGATAGTGATAATATATAAGAGCCACTAAAATAATAAATAATGGTTTTTCCGGATCTTTATTCATAGCTCTTAAATGCTCAATACTACGATGAACGAGCCTTCTTGCAGAATTATAATTTATTTCCATGAGTAAGGCAATCTCTTCATAATCCATTTCTTGCATATACCTTAAATAAATGGCTTCTCTCTGTCGAGGTGTAAGTTCATTCAACAGATTTTCAACAGTCTGTTTTAGTTTTTCAGTATCTTCCTGGTTAATGAGAGATTCCAATGTCGTTATTTCAGTCGAAAAAGGTATATTTTCAAAAGTGGAATCAGATAAATTACAATTCCTTTTTTGAATATTGAATAAATAATTTCTTATTGACCTGAATAAATAGGCAGTTAGGTTATTTACTTTCAGGAATTTATTTTTATCGATAAGGATCTTACAAAATACATCATGCACTGCATCCCGACATGTATCTTCATCGAATCCCAAACTTACCCCATAAGATAAAAGATCATTCACATAAGAATTGTAGATAAAAGAAAAAGCATCATATCCGTTTTTGGTTGCTAAAAATTCTTTCCAATAGCTATCAATCGCAATATGCCTATTGTTTTCCTTCATTTCTATCTTATGGTATTTATTTATTACATTGACAATCAAATAAAGACAAAGTTATGTATTTAATTTTATAAATACGTGAGTTTGATGTAAGAAATTATAAAATGCAGTTGATCCTACGACACAGATTAATCGCCATGTCTTTTGATGATGAATTTTAGGGAGGTTTTTAGAGGGCATAGGTCGATTGAATTATTTATTTTCGTATCTTTTTCTTTTTTAAAGAAAGATCAATCTTATAAAGATATTTACTTTTTGTCAAAAATCCCTTGAATTATAGCTGAGTATTGCCGGATTTTTTGTTTATTTGCAAGTAAAACAATGCAAAATAATAGTTGCTATGATTCGTGATTTGACTGAACTGCTCCGGAAAGCGAAAAGCCGGCCGGTACGGAAAATGGCCGTTGCCGCAGCCGAAGACGAACATGTTTTGAAAGCTTTGCAGGATGCCATGAAGGAGGGAATTATCATTCCCTTGCTGGTGGGGGATAAAGAGAAGATCGAGCGGATAGCGCGATCGATCGGTTTTGCTCTGGGCGGTATCGAACTTATCGACAACCGGGAAGGCGGAGCTGTTTCCGCCCGGATAGCCGTTGCGAAAGTAAAAAGCGGAGAAGCGGATACCATCATGAAAGGTTTCGTGAGTACCGGCGATCTCCTGAAAGTTGTGTTGGACAAGGAGTTGGGTCTACGTGCCGATCAGTTGCTGAGCCATGTGGCTTTCTTTGAATCGCCTTATTACCATAAAATATTTTGTGTGACCGATGTGGCGATGAATATCGCTCCCGATCTGGATGCAAAGGTGCAGATCATTTACAATGCGGTAAAAGCATGTCACGGAATTGGCATTGAAAATCCCAAAGTGGCCGTGGCTGCTGCAGTGGAAACCGTAAATCCCAAAATGGAAGCAACGGTACACGCCGCCCTGTTGAAAGAGATGAACGATAAAGGTTTGTTGAAAGGGTGTATTGTCGATGGCCCTTTTGCTGTGGATATTGCGGTGAATGCAGCAGCAGCCCGGCATAAAGGTGTCGGGGGAGAGGTGGCCGGCGATTGCGATGTGATCCTTGCGCCCGACATCGAAGCGGGGAATATGTTCTACAAGGCGCTCAACTTCCTCGGAGGAGCCGCCTCGGCTGCCGTGGTGATGGGCGCCTCGGTGCCGGTCGTGCTGACATCACGATCCGACGATGAACGGAGCAAATTACTTTCCATCGCTTTAGCTACATTGATAAGTTAGCAGATGAGTTTAGAAAATCGATAAAATAAAATATTCAAATGGGAGCAAATACACGTATTTTAGTTATTAACCCTGGCTCGACTTCCACAAAGATCGCTATCTTTCAACAGGAGAAGGTAATTTTTCTGAAGACGATCAAACATCCTTTCGATGTATTGAGCAAGTTCCGTCGGATCACCGATCAATACGAATATCGCAAAGAGATTATTTATGAAGAATTGAAAAATGCCGATATACCGTTCGAGACAATCGATGCGGTGATTGGCCGCGGAGGACTTGTAAAGCCGATCGGATCAGGCGTTTACAGGGTGAACGAAGAGATGAGGAAAGACCTGTTAGAATGCAAGCGGGGAGAACATGCCAGCAACCTCGGCGGGCTGATTGCCGCCGATATCGCGAAGATGCTCCCGTCTGCCGAGGCTTTTATCGCCGATCCCGTGGTGGTGGACGAACTCCATCCGCTGGCTAGATACTCGGGACATCCTGATTTTGAGAGGAGATCCATTTTTCATGCGCTGAATCAGAAAGCGATTGCCCGTTCGCATGCCAAGTCGATCATGAAAAGATATGAAGACATGAATCTTATTGTTGTCCACCTGGGAGGTGGCATCACCATAGGGGCGCATCAGAAGGGAAAAGTTATAGATGTAAACCAGGGATTGGATGGGGACGGTCCCTTTTCACCGGAACGTTCGGGGACGCTGCCCGTGGGAGCGCTCCTGAAAGCTGCTTTCAGCGGCCAGTACAGCTATGAAGAGATGTACTCAATGATCATCGGTAAAGGCGGTATGATGGCATACCTGGGAACGAATGACGCCTATCTGGCTGAGCGGGAGGCAAAAGATGGCGATGAGAAATGCAGGGAAGTATTGGAGGCGATGGCCTATCAGGTGGCGAAAGAGATAGGAGCTATGTCCACCGTACTGAAAGGGGAAGTCGACGCAATCCTGATCACTGGCGGAATTGCCAACAGCAAATGGTTCTGTAATCTTATTATCGAGCGGGTCTATCGTATCGCACCTGTCCATCTCTACCCCGGACAGGATGAAATGGGCGCTTTGGCGGAGAACGCGCTGCTTGCTATTAATGGCGACATCGAGATAAAGGAATACCGGTAAATATTTCCTTAACCCACAAAAATTCATTCAGTAGGACTGAACAAATCAAAGGAGTATCGGTAGATGTATCTTTTTAATCCCGACAACGATCTCGCACTGGCTAATTTTACCCCTAATTATACACCGCCGGCATCTGCGACCCGGATGGCGGAGGAACTGGCTGTTTTGCCGATTTGGTACGCCGGCGAGGATGAAGGGATTGTCGGGAGAGAGATATCGGTCGCTGAGGGAGGTGCAGCGGTTGCTACCCAAACAGCCGGTCAGAATGGAAGGGTCGGAGAGAATGCAATGATGAACGGTTGCGATGTATTGGGCGAAGAGAATACAATGATTGCCGGTGAGGTTGCAGTGATAACAGTAGGGAAGAAAGAAACAGCAAAGGATACTAAAGTAATTGCCGGAGGAGAATTGAACCGGTCGTTTCTGGAGGCAGTCAAAAAGGTCTTACCGATGGAAGCATCACTTATCCCGTTTTCCGATATCGCGTTGTACCCTCACCTGAAAATTGTTCCCTGGGGATGGAATCCTGCAGTAAGACGAAAACTTATATCATATGGTGCGAAGGAAGAAGCATTACCCTCGCCGGAGGAATTGGTACGCCTGAAGGGCTATTCGAACCGGCAACATGCCGTAGAGATATTGCAAGAACTGCAAACCGAAGAGGAAGAATTTTGTGGGGAGTCCCGTTTTTTTACAAATACAGAAGAATTGTATGCCTATTTGCAGTCCATGCCCGGGAATAAGGTACTGAAAATGCCCCTTTCGGGTAGCGGCAAAGGATTAATATGGATATTGGGAGAGATCACCGATAAGCAACGCGACTGGTGCCGGCGGGTCATCAGAGAGCAGGGCGGGGTAGTGGCGGAGCCGGTGTTGAACAAGGTGCAGGATTTTGCAATGGAGTTTTATCTGCACGAGGGGCAGATTCGTTTCGCCGGTTATTCCATGTTCAGCGCTGCCGCATCGGGGGCATATACGGGCAATGAATTGCTCAGTGATTTCCGGATTGAAGAAAAGCTTTGTAAATATGCCCCGATCGAATTGCTACACCGGCTCAGAAATTCACTGACGGAAAAACTATCCCGTCGTTTCCCGCTTTACAGCGGCTATGCGGGAGTAGATATGATGATATGTGAGACGCCCGAAGGATATCGCATCCAGCCCTGCGTAGAGATCAATATGCGGATGAACATGGGGATGGTGGCGCGTATCTTTTACGAGCGATACATGCATCCCGGCACAGAAGGGAGGTTCGTAGTGGATTATTTTAAAAAACCGGAAAGCGCTTTGTCGTTCCATGAAAAAATGCAACGGGAAAACCCATTGACAGTGAAGGACAAAAAAATCTCTTCCGGTTACCTGCCATTGACGCCCGTCACGGCAGACACCCGCTACACTGCATATGTTATAGTGTGTTGACTAACTACGCGCAGACGAAGTGAAGCCCGCCGAACGGGTAGACTCCCCTGCGCCCTTCTGCGAAAGAATGAACACGCTTTACTCGCGTTCTGAAAGTTTTTCAACCAGCTCGGTGGTCGCTGTCTCGGAATAGATGCCGTAAGCATTCACGAGTAGCCCTTTCACCCCGTTTCGCGGAGAAGAAATGGCATACAGGATGCTCTCGTTATCCAGATCCGACATTTCCTGGAAGCGATACACTTCGTCAATTTCAAATTCATCCGGATGGAGGCGTAACCTGTCTTCAATACTCTCTATACAATCATTCTTTATATTAAAATTGGCAGTATAGCCTCTTTTTGCCAGGTCGTTGATGGCTTCTGTTAATGTGGTGTAAGTTTTCATACTTATTCTCTCCTTTCTTCGGAAAAATATTTATAAAACAAGGGAATGGTTCGAATACCATTGTAAAACTGCTCCAACGGGAAATTCTCGTTGGGTGAGTGGATAGCATCCGATCCCAATCCAAAACCCATCAGCACTGATTTTACCCCCAATATTTCCTCAAAAGTGGCGATGATGGGGATGCTGCCGCCGGAGCGCACCGGTACGGGGTCTTTCCCGTACACATCCTTCAATGCTTTCTCTGCCGCTTTGTAGGCAGGTAGGTCGATAGGACAGACGTAAGAGGGACCGCCATGCAGGTATTCCACCTTTACTTTCACTGATTTCGGGGCGATAGACTCGAAATATTTCACAAACAGTTTCTCTATTTTCTTGTGATCCTGGTTGGGTACCAGACGGGTGCTGATCTTGGCATACGCTTTGGAGGGCAGTACTGTTTTAGCCCCCTCGCCGGTATAGCCTCCCCAGATACCGCATACATCGAAGGTGGGACGAATACCGGTACGTTCATTGGTGGTGTACCCTTTTTCCCCGAACAATTCTTTCACGCCGACAGACTTCTTGTATTCCTGAAGGGAGAAAGGCGCTTTGGCCATCATGGCACGCTCTTTCTTGGATACCTCCGTCACGTCGTCATAAAAGCCAGGAATAAGAATATGTCCCTCATCATCCATGGTCTGCGCAATCATTTTTGAGAGTACGTTGATGGGATTGGCTACCGCTCCGCCGAACAGTCCCGAATGGAGATCGGCAGCTGGTCCCGTCACTTCAACCTGCCAGTAGGCCAGTCCGCGCAGTCCGGTAGTGATCGAGGATACATCGCGGGCGATCATCGAGGTGTCCGAGACAAGGATCACATCGGCTTGCAGCATTTTCTTGTGTTTTTTGCAGAACTTCGGAAGGTGAGGCGATCCCACCTCTTCTTCCCCTTCGATAAGGAATTTTACATTGCATTCCAGTTTGCCGGATTGCACCAGATACTCGAACGCCTTGGCGTGCATGAACGACTGTCCTTTATCATCGTCTGCGCCGCGTGCCCATATTTTACCCTCTTTCATTACCGGTTCAAAGGGATCGGTTTTCCAGAGGGTGACCGGGTCGACCGGCATCACATCCATATGCCCGTACACCAATACGGTCGGCGCCTTCTTATCGACGATCTTCTCGCCGTAGGTCACCGGATTCCCATCGGTCTCCATCACTTCGGCCTTGTCGGCGCCGGCCGCCAGCAGGATCTCTTTCCATTTTTCGGCAGCGCGGTACATATCGGGTTTATGCGCCGGTAGCGATGAGATGGAAGGGATACGGATCAGCTCGAAAAGTTCATCCAGAAAACGCTGCTTGTGTGTTTCTACGTACTTGTTGATTTCGTTCATGTTGTTTTTATTTTTTAGTTTGATATAATAGTCGTGTTGTAAATTTTCTGTTGATACTCAAATTGCCAGGCAGTTAAAATATTTGTTTCGAGAGGGTAATCTACTTTACACCCTTCACATTCATTTTTAGGGTATAAACCGAACTGCGGGCCGTGATGAACAGGATATCCCGATCTTTCCCGCCGAAACAGACATTCGACGGGCTTTCGGGCACTTCGATCTCTTGTATCAGTTTCCCATCCGGCGAATAGACCCATACTTTACCCATGGTGAGATAGATGTTTCCCCGGTCATCGATGGTCATTCCGTCGGAACCTTCGGGTGCGAAGAAGGTTTTTCCGGTGAGTGTTCCATCAGGCCGGATCTCATATTTCCATATTTTCCGATCCCCTATGTCGGCAACATACAGCGTCTTGCCGTCTGCCGTCCCTATGATCCCGTTGGGTTGTTTGTAATCATCGATCACCTGCGATATCACTCCGTCGCGTGAAAGATGGTAGACACCCCGTACCTCCTGGACTTCGGCATGTCCCTCCTCCCAGTAATCCCGGTGATAGTAGGGGTCGGTAAAGTAAATATCCCCGTTGGGAGCGATCCACAGGTCGTTAGGGCCGTTCAGATGTTTATCCTCATAGTTTTCAAAAAGAACATGCCTGTTTTTATCGCGGTCAAAAAAGACAATCTGATTATGCAGATCGGCACAAGCAACCAATTGACCGGCGGCATTAAAATACATACCGTTGGATCTTCCTGTATCTTCCGACCACAGTTCAATTCCTTGGGTTTCATTCCAAAGATAGATCCGGTCGTTGGGCTGATCGGTAAAGAAAATCCTCCCGTCAGGCGAAACGGCCGGGCCTTCGGTAAACGCATAGCCGGTACCGGCTTGTTGGATCTCCACATTTTCCGCGACGATACCGGACTCCTGTCCGAAAAGGGCGATAGCTACTATTAACAGAAGCAGGGTATTTGTTAATCTCATTTGCACTAGTTTAGAGGATTTGACTTTCTCTATCACAAACGGCAATCACTTCCGTTTTTTAAGTTTTCAATACCGCTTTGATAATTACTATTCCATACCATCTGTCCCGGTATTGGCGGACAAAACAAATCCACTCCAATGTATGTGGTGGCGTAAAACTATAAAAAAATTCCGGAACATCGGTTAAGTAGAAGGTGTTTTTAATTGATTTTTATATCTTTGTGAATTATGTGCAATATGAAGAGTCTTTATGTTTTTAAACTAAAAACAGCGTCATGAAGAAATACTTATCCTTTATCCTTTCTGTCTTTCTTATGGGATTAGCAGCATGTAACAGTTCCGGTCAAAACAACAAAGATATGATGCAGACAGCTGATTATATTCCGGATGCCCGGGTCGAAGCGGTGATCAAGCAACTCAAAGATTCTCTCGGAAAATCTCACGCATTTCGCATTGAGCGGGGGATACGGCAGATAGCCGGCCTGTGGCGCGAACAGGACGGCACAGCAGACGATTTTGCCGACTTCTGTAGTAATTCATTTATCAGCGATACGACAGAACTTTCCCGGCTGTTCAATACCCTGGAGCGCAACTTTGAAGTGATGAACGGTTACTATCACAAGATGGATGTGATGCTGAAAGCTCCCCTGCAACTGGAGGGACCCGAGATCACGCCGGTGGACATGATGTTTGGCGGTTACGATGCTTCGGCTCATCTGACGGACGATCTGTACGATAATAAGATCGCTTTTCTTACGGCGTTGAACTTCCCTTTCTATACTTTAGAAGAAAAAACTGAACTGGGCGGAGGGTGGTCACGCAAAGAATGGGCCTATGCACGCATGGGTGATCGGTTTATATCACGTGTTCCGGCAGCTATTCAGCAGGATATCTCCAGGACGATTACCGAGGCTGATGCTTATATCTCCGACTATAATATCTATATGGGAAATCTGCGGAATGAGAGCGGAGAACAGTTGTTCCCCGGTAATATGAAACTGATCTCTCACTGGGGATTGCGTGACGAACTGAAATCGAACTATGCCGACAGCGAAAAAGGGTTGGAAAAACAACGGATGATCTATCGTGTGATGCAGCGTATTATCGACCAGTCTATTCCTCTGCAGGTGATCAATAACGACAGTTATTTATGGACTCCGGCAACGAATGAGCTGTTTGACAATAATGGAGGAACAGTCGTTTCCACATCTGAAGATATCCGGAGGTACGAGGTGTTTCTGAAGAATTTCCGGGCGATGCGTCAGCTCGATCCCTATTCTCCCCATTATCCCACCCAGCTTATCCGCGCGTTCGACGGTACGATGGAAGTGCCGCAGAAAGATGTAGAGGAGTTGTTCAGGGGATTGCTCTCTTCGCCGCAGGTGAGAGAGGTGGCATCGTTTATCGAGTTACGGTTGGGCCGGAAACTGGAACCGTTCGATATCTGGTACAACGGTTTCAAATCGGGTGGAGGCATTCCTGAAGAGGAACTGACAACCATCACTTCCCGAAAGTATCCTAACGCAAAAGCACTTGAAGAAGATCTTCCCAATATTTTGGTGAAGCTGGGTTGGAAATCCGATAAGGCAAAAGAGATCGCTTCGCTTGTTACGGTGGATGCTTCACGGGGCGCCGGCCATGCCTGGGGTGCTGCCATGCGTAACGATGTGGCGCGTTTGCGTACCCGTATCGGGGCGGAAGGTATGGATTACAAGGGCTACAATATCGCCGTACATGAGTTCGGACATAATGTGGAACAGACCATCACTATGAACGATGTGGATTACTACATGTTAAACGGTGTTCCCAATACCGCCTTTACCGAAGCGGTGGCCTTCCTCTTCCAGAAGAGGGATCTGGAGTTGCTGGGACTGAAAAACCCGAACCCCGAAGATGAATATTATCTGGCGTTGGATAATTTCTGGTCGTGTTACGAAATCATGGGCGTTTCGCTCGTCGATATACAGGTGTGGGAATGGCTCTATGCCCATCCCGATGTCACGCCGGAACAACTGAAGGAGGCAGTGATCAACGCAGCCAAAGAGGTGTGGAACAGCTATTATGCCGGTATATTGGGAGGAGAGGATGAGACATTGCTCGGTATCTATTCGCATATGATTGATTATCCGCTCTATCTTCCCAATTATCCGATGGGGCATCTTATCGCTTTCCAGATTGAGCAGCAGGTGCGTGGTAAGAACCTTGCCGACGAGATGGATCGCATGTATACGCAGGGAAGTATTATTCCCCAGCTCTGGATGAAAAACTCTGTGGGTTCGCCTATTTCCATTGAGCCGTTGCTTACTGCAACAAATAAGGCGTTACAGGCGTTAAAGAAATAGATTGAACGTTTTTCGTTAAGCTAAATGAGCAGAGTCAAGTTTGCTTGAACTATGCCAAGGCCGGCAATAGTCTAAATTTATTGAAAGATTATGTACTATTGTATGCGAAAATAGCGTAATTTTGCATCCGATCAGGAAAGATGCCGGAGTGGTCGATCGGGGCGGTCTCGAAAACCGTTGTACT
>NZ_CALNAT010000193.1 GCF_937873925.1 uncultured Proteiniphilum sp.
AAATGCCTCTTCTACATATATTTAGCTGACATTATCCGATTAACACTACTTTTCCGTTCTACGTTTTTTAAACACCTTCCTTTTCAACATATAATAATAGGGTATCACATTTTCTTTACTTCACCAAACGTGAAGAGGGAAAGTGTAAACTTGTGTATAAACCAACCGGATACCATGGCAATAAAAACAGACGTAACAATCCCCATTAAACAAATATTTCTTAAGTCATTAATCTAAAAAAACTAAAAAAATGAGATGAAAAGAAAATTGAATCTTTTATTATGTATTACTCTTTTCTTACCCTTAAGCCTGGTTGCACAACAGGTACAAGTGAGGGGAAAAGTCATTGAGGCAGAAACCGGGCAACCTCTTCCCGGAGTGAGCATCCTTGTAGATAAATCTACAAGAGGAGTTACTACGGATATCGACGGAACATTTGAGATACGTGTCTTGCCTTCCGATAAGTTGGTCTTTTCTTTCCTGGGAATGGATTCTCAAACCATCGAAGTGGATAAAAAGACATTTATCGAGGTCGCACTGGCTCCCGCCGCCAGCGAACTGGACGAAGTGACCATTGTCGCTTTCGGAAAGCAAAAGAAGGAAAGTGTGGTCTCAGCTATTACAACCGTTAAGCCAGCGGATTTAAAGGTACCCTCAAGTAACCTGACCACGTCCCTGGCAGGACGAGCCCCGGGATTGATCTCTTTTCAGAGGACGGGTGAACCCGGATCGGATAATGCGTCTTTCTTTGTGAGAGGGATCACAACTTTCGGATCAAATACAAATCCTCTTATTTTGATCGACAATATTGAATTGAGTGCAACCGATTTAGCGCAATTACAACCGGACGATATAGAGAGCTTCTCTATAATGAAGGATGCTGCTGCGACTGCGCTGTATGGCGCCCGTGGGGCGAACGGTGTTATACTTATTACGACGAAAAAAGGACAACCGGGTAGAATAAAGACAACTATACGGGTAGAAAATTCCGTATCCTCTCCGACAAAGAATTTAGAACTGGCCGATCCTGTCACCTATATGAAATTACATAACCAGGCTATCACTTCAAGGGATCCGCTTGGCCAGCAACTCTATTCCGACGATAAGATATACAATACCGTCCCCGGATCAGGATCATTAATCTATCCGGCTACGGATTGGTATAGCGAGCTGCTTAAAAACAACACGAGGAATCAACGTGTTAACCTAAGCATTAGTGGTGGGGGAGATTTGGTCACATATTATCTGACGGGATCTTATACGCACGATACCGGAATATTAAAAGTAGACTCAAGAAACAATTTCAATAACGGGATATCGAATGACGTGTTTACCGTTCGGTCGAACATTACCCTTAAACCGACAAAAACAACACAAATTTCCAGCAGATTTAACGGTTCCTTTACCGATTATACAGGCCCTGTTTACACCGGATCGCAAATGTATTCCCTTATAATGAGAAGTAATCCGGTTCTTTTCCCCGCCTATTATCCGCCTGACGAGGCTCATCAGTATACGGATCACATTCTCTTTGGGAATCAGCAGTCAGGGAATACATACTATCTCAACCCGTACGCAGAAATGGTAAAAGGATATCGGGAATCCGGCAGGTCTAATCTTTCGGCTCAACTGGAAGTAACCCAGGATCTGAATTTTTTAACTGAGGGATTATCTGCACGCGCACTTTTCAATGTCTTGCGTATTTCGTCTCATTCAATCTCCCGCAATTATAATCCATTCTGGTATGGATTGGGTTCTTATAACCGTTTAGACAATACATATTCCATAGTAAATCTTAATCCTGAAAGTGGTACGGATTATCTCAGCTATACCAGTACTATCGATGTTCCTACAGCAAATCTATATTTCGAGGGAGCATTAAATTATAGCAGAGTCTTCGATAAAAATAGTATTAGCGGGATGTTGGTGTATCAGTTACGAAATGATGCTTCGTTGGGAGCCGGCAGCGTACAGGCATCTCTTCCTTATCGGAACGTAGGGTTATCCGGCAGATTCACGTATGGCTATGATGACCGGTACTTTCTGGAATTGAACTTCGGGTATAATGGCTCGGAAAGATTCTATAAAGACAACCGGTTCGGATTTTTCCCCTCCTCAGGAATTGCCTGGAATATTGCAAAAGAACCGTGGTTCGCTGAATCCAACAATTTTTTCAACTCACTCAGGTTAAGAGCTACGTACGGCCTTGTAGGGAACGATAAAATAAGTGATGACCGGTTCCTTTACCTTTCGGAGATCAATATGGATAATCAGGACCTGAGACAATATTTCGGATTCGAAAGAGGATACAATAATGTGGGTATTTCCGTTAGTAGATATTCCGACCCGAATATTACCTGGGAAATAGCAAGGAAAACAAATTTTGCATTGGAATTTGAGTTAAAAAACGGATTATCTTTCACAGGAGAATATTATTTTGAAGACCGTTCAAATATCCTGCAAACAAGGTCAAACATCCCTTCCACCATGGGTTTATGGCAGATTCCACAAGCCAATGTAGGAAAAGCGAAAGCGTATGGTGTCGATCTTTCCCTCACCTACGATAAATCTTTCAATTCATCTACCTGGTTACAACTGATGGGTAACTTCACCTTTGCCAGAAGTAAATATCTGGTCTATGATGAACTTTATTACGAAAACGAATGGTGGTTATCCAGGGTTGGTTACCCGATCAATCAGATGTGGGGCTATATTGCCGAAAGGTTATTTATCGATGATAATGAAGTGGCCAACTCCCCTACCCAATTCGGCACCTATATCGCGGGGGATATAAAATACAGGGATGTGAACAATGACGGCCAAATTACAGCATTAGACAGGGTACCTATAGGTTATCCGACCATACCTGAGATCATATACGGTTTCGGCGCCTCTCTCGGATACAAGAGCTTTGATGCTTCCGTATTTTTCCAGGGGTTAGGGAACGAATCGTTCTGGATAGACTATAATGAGACCTCTCCTTTTTTCCGCAGGGACACAAGCAATGGGATGCATGGGATAAATCAGCTGACAAAATTTATCGCGGAGAGTCACTGGAATGAGGATAACCGCGACATATACGCGATCTGGCCGCGTTTATCCACTTCGAGTATAAATAACAATAATCAGACCAGTACATGGTTTATGCGTGACGGATCGTTTTTGAGGTTAAAATCCGCTGAAGTGGGCTATACCTTGCCTTCCACTCTGACCAAAACTATCGGGATCCAGAATTTAAGGATTTATCTGAGTGGCATTAATTTATTGACATGGAGCAAGTTTAAATTATGGGATGTAGAGCAGGGATCAAGTGCCTTTAACTATCCTATTCAGCGAGTATATAATATGGGTATAAACATAACTTTTTAATAATCCGGTTTTATGAAGAATATAGCGAAAAGAATTATTGTTGTAATGACGGTAATTACAGGATTATTCACATCCTGTGCAGACTATCTGGACATTGTTCCCGATGGGATAGCCACCATAGATAATGCATTCAAGACACGGTACCAAGCAGAAAAATATTTGTTTACCTGTTATTCATATATGCCAAAGCAAGGGACTATAACCTCCAACCCCGGACTGACAGCGGGAGAGGATTTTTTCTGCGCGACCAGTAGTATAAGCGAGAATGGATCTTTAGGCGCTGTGGGGAGCAATATCCAATACGGAAACCAAACGGCAGACTCTCCCTATGCAGATGCATGGAGAGGATATAATGCCCTGAACAGCCCCAATGCTTCTTTATATCAGGGAATCAGCGACTGTAATATCTTTCTGGAAAATATAGCCCTGGTACCGGATATAGATGAAGATGAGCGACAAAGATGGATAGGAGAGGTAGCTTTTTTGAAAGCTTACTATCATTTCTGGCTCGTTCGTCAGTACGGGCCTATTTATATAAAAGATAAAAATCAATCGGTAGGTGTCTCTATCGAGGAGAGTAAAGTGTACCGGAATACGCTGGATGAATGTTTTGATTACATTATCGGTTTACTCGATGAGGTCATTAATAATGAAAATATTCCTGATTACATCACCAATGAAGTGGAAGAACTGGGAAGAATAACCAAAGGTATTGCCATGTCTGTCAAAGCAGATGTGATGGTAACCAGAGCAAGTCCCTTATTTAACGGCAATACCGATCAGGCGGGAATTATCGATAACCGGGGAATCGCTATTTTTAACCCGGAAAAATCGGATGAGGAGAAGTTGCAACGTTGGATCGAGGCAACCGAGGCTTTTAAAGAAGCAATTGATTTTCTGGAAGCATTGGGACATACCCTCTATGTTTTCGACGGCAATCTCGACATTTCGGATGAAACCAAAACAAAATTAAGCATTCGTGGGTCGTTCACCGAAAACTGGAATGATGAAATTATATGGGCTAACCCGAACTGCTGGGTAGGCGGATCAGGCACCATATCAGCCTATAATTGGCCCCGCGGATTAGTGGATGGCTCAACTTCCGGTACTTATACTGCCAGAATGAATATCCCGCTCAATTTCGTCCACAAGTTTTACTCAAAAAACGGGGTACCTATTGATGAAGATGTGACGTATAACTACACAGGGCGTTACGACCTGCGGGTTGCAACCTCCCGGGAGAAGTACTATATCAGGCAGGGATACACTACTGCAGGACTTAACTTCGACCGCGAGCCACGGTTCTATGCCGACATGGTATTCGATGGGAACGTATGGTTCGGTTCATCTTTTCTGGATGAGGAGAATCCGCTCTATGCAAAGATGAAACTGAGTGACGGAGCAGGGAGCATCTACCTGAACGGACATAATCTCACCGGATATTCGGCAAAAAAACTGAACCATTACCTTAGTGTGGTTGCAGGAACATCAGCATCGGCAAAACCTTATGCATGGCCTGTGATGAGAATGGCCGACCTCTACCTCCTGTATGCCGAGGCACTGAACGAAGCAGGCGGAGCAAAAGAAGATGTGTTGGAGTATGTGGACAGGGTCAGGGGACGCGCCGGATTGAATGGAGTAGAATGGAGCTGGAGCATCTACTCACGCAATCCAGAAAAACCCCTTACCCAGGAAGGACGCCGAGAGATCATCCAAAGGGAACGAACGATTGAACTGGCTTTTGAGGGTAAGGGATATTGGGATCTGAGGCGATGGAAAACAGCATACGACGTGTTGAATCAACCTATTACCGGCTGGTATGTTTACGGAAGAACGGAAGAAACATATTATGTTCCGGTTACAATAATACAACCCTTATTTAATATGAAAGATTATTTTTGGCCTATTTCCACAACAGAAATGCAAAAAAATGAAAATCTGGTTCAGAATTATGGATACTAATAAAGAAAACGATATGAACTATACTCTTTTTCACAGAAATATTTGCCTCACGAAACGACTTTCGACCCCGATTGTCTTTCTGGTGATCATGTTCACGGTATTGTCATGTGACGGCAGGGCCGACCTCAACAACCCGATAGGGGATAGTAAAGCGGTTCCCCAAGCGGTTACGGTTACCAAGATCGAAAATATCAGCGGGGCGGCAATTATTGAATATCAGGTACCACAAGATGAGAATATCAATTATGTGGAAGCGGTGGTTGAAATTAATGGCAGGGTAACTAAAACCAAAGGTTCATTTTATACCAGGACACTTACTTTGGAAGGGTTTACCGAGGCCAAAGACTATGCGGTGTCACTTTACAGTGTAAGCTTCTCAGAAATCCGATCCGAACCGGTAAATATAACCGTTTCCCCGACTCACCCTCCATATCTGGCTGTTGCCGAAGACCTTGAAATCAGTCCGATTTTCGGAGGAGTAAAAGCTATTTATCAGAATCCGACAAAATCTTATCTGCAAATTGCCTTCCTGGGTAAAGACAATACGGATAAGTGGGTGGAATACCAAACACTTTATACCAATCTCGAAAGCGGAACTTTCTATGTGCGCGGACTGGAAGCGGTGGAACAAACCTTCGGTATTGTATGCCGCGACCGCTGGCAAAATATCTCCGATACTTTGTTGATTACCACTACTCCGCTGTTCGAGGCGTTGGCTGACTTAAGTTTGATAAAAAGTCATCCCCTGCCGTCCGATATCACCTATGAGTATCCCCTCGCAGGGGTCAATGTATATCACTCGGGAGCCCCCGGGGCTGGGAATGTGGAAACTATGTGGGATGGTTATACAACTGCCCCGTTTCCTTCATCAGGCGCTTATTTTTTCTTTCAAAACCCGGTAACAGGATTACAATATTCCGGTTTACCAAGCAGCATATCCATCGATCTGGGGAAAGCCTATCACCTCAGCAGGATTGTCTGGTGGCAAAGACAGAGCAGAGCAACAATAGCCTATGATCAGTTATATAATTTCACTCATCCTAAAATATTTGAATTATGGGGAAGCAATAACCCCTCCCCGGACGGCTCCTATGAGACATGGAACAAAATTGACACCTATGAATCCGTAAGACCCTCGGGAAATACAACTCCCGGCAATGCATACAGCACGGAGGAGGACCGGCAAACCACCCATAGAGGGGAAAGTTTTGATATTCCGGAAGATACCCCTGCTTATCGATACATCCGTTACAAGGTTTTCTCTACCTGGGGTAACCAGAATTATTGGTCATGCTCCGAATTGCAATTCTATGGAAGCGCGGCAGGCAAGGGAGGAAATAATTAATCTCTATTGGATTATTAGTTTAAATTTTATTGAAATATCGACTTAAAAAATAGGATTAAATGAAAAAATTATATAATCATCATCGGTATGTTTGCAACCCTTTCATTAAATTAATTAAAGTTGTTATCTTTATCCTTTTAGGAATTATATGGTCTTGTGACAAAATGGATAAGACATATGCTGAATTTTTAGAAAGCGGCCCGATCATTTATAATGCAAAGCTGGATTCGATTAAAACATATCCCGGCAGGAACCGTATCCTTGTTACATGGAAACCGATCACCGATCCGCGGGTGACGAAAGTAAAAGTATTCTGGTCGGATAATAAGGAAAGTCTGGAAATGCCTGTTACATCCAGTCAGGATACGACGCTTCTGATCGAAGGGTTAAGCGAAGGGAACTATACCCTCAATTTTCACACGTATGATAATGCAGGCAATCACTCTATGAAAGTAGAAGTGCTTGGAAGAGCGCTGGGAGAAGCCTATGAGCAAAGGTTGTCACTCCGGAATATCAATAGTATCGGGTTAGAGAACTCCGTAGCCACGATTAAACTCCGTTCGATGGAAGGTGTAGAGGAATATATTTACGAGGAAATTACTTATACATCTTCCACTGACCAGGAAGAAAAAATCATTACGCTCCCGGGGGATATATCGGAAGTGGTAATTGCCGATTATACGGGAGAGGAATTTACACACCGGAGTGTGTACCGGCCCAGCGAATTTTCACCCGATCTGTTTTATTCCGCAACACAAACGGAATATACTCCTTCGAATCCTCTGCAAGTGTACCCGGAAGACGGAATGACAGGTGTCAGTTGCGCGCCGGAGTTCCGGTGGCATAACTCGGTTCTGTTACCGGATGGTGCATACAGGGTCGAGTATTCCACCGACCAGTCCAATTGGACCTCTGTTCCGGCGGTTAATAAAGGAATATTGATCCCAAAAAACATATTAAACCCTCATACCCATTATTACTGGAGGGTGTCGGCCACAAAAGGCGGAGAAACCCGCCAGAGCACGATCCGGCACTTTACAACAGGGGAAAAAACGCTTTATGCCGATGGGGAAGCCGTTCGCGTGCAAAGCCATACCACAGGGTTGAATCCGGTTCGCATCGCTTTTACGGGAGATGGGTTTCAACAGATCGACCATAATTATAACGGTTTATTTGACAGATATATAGAAGAAGCGGTAGAGGCCTTTTTCTCAGTGGAACCGTATAAGTCCTACCGGGAATATTTTGAAGTATGGAAAGTGGCCGCTTATTCGGATGACTATGGAATTTCCGAGTCTGACAGATCGATTAGACTGAACACTGTTTTTGAATCCAACTTCAACGGAAATACAATAACCTGCAAACCCGAAAATGTATATCAATATGTAAAGAACATACCCGGAGTGGATGATGCCGCTCTATCGGATATGGCAACGGTCGTCATTTTAAATAAGAAGCGCGTAGGAGGGGCATCCCACGTGACCAACGATCGCAGGAGTATCGCCTTAGTTCCGGTATACAAGAATTCTGCTTCCGGCCTATATACCGATTTTACCGATGTGGTTATCCGTCAGGGCGGAGGATTTTCTTTCGGATTACTCGCTGATGAAACCAGTACCGCTACCGGTACCTTATCCGCTTCGGAAGAGAATCAGTTACGGGCAGCATGGGAAGAAGGAAGGTTGTTAAACGTTGATTTAACCAGCGACCCCAACCAGGTAAGATGGGCACATTTCATCGGTAGATCCGGTTATATTCGTCCCAACATCTACGAAGGAGCGTACGGTTACAAATCCGGAATATACCGTAGTGAGGAAACCAGCAGTATGGTGAACGGGATTAACTACTTCAACGCGATCAGCCGGGAACTTATAGTCAAAAGGATTATGAGCATAGCAGGGGAACCCTATAGTTTCGATAAATTCCTTGAGAAAGATGTCGCGAGAACCCCGTACCAATAATACAAAAAAGATACAACAAAAGACAACTTATCACTAAAAATCAATATTGCAACATTACAACTTAATTATTATGGGTAAAAGAATGAATCGTTTATTATTATTTATTTGTGTTTTAAGTTCCGTTTATGCTTGTAGCGCGAATAGAGCTTCGGGTAACAAATCGCAGGCTGCCTTTTTCAGTGACAACTACATTAAGTCAACAATGCTTAAGGCTGCCGAGTGGCAGTTAAAAAACCCGAAGCATAATATAAAAGATTGGACTAACGGGGCTTTTTATGCCGGTGTATTTGCTACGTGGGAAACTACAAAGTCGGAAAACATTTACAATGCTTTGATGGAATTGGGGGATAAGACCCAATGGCAGCCTTACAGGCGGTATTATCATGCCGACGATGTGGCCATTTGCCAGACATATATCGACCTTTACCAGATAGAGAAAAAACAGGAGATGATCCAACCTACGATCGACACCATCGCTCGTTTCATGGCGAATCCTTATCCGTCGAGAGAGAAGGTTGACATCATTAAATGGTGGTGGTGCGATGCTTTGTTTATGGCACCGCCGGTAATGACAAAGCTATGGAAGGCTACCGGGAACGAAGAGTACCTGATTCATAACGACCGGTATTTCAAAGAGTGTTACGACCTTTTATACAATCAGGACGAACGCCTTTTTGCCAGGGATTTAAGGTACGTGCTTAACCCCGATGGATCTGCCCGTAAAGAGGCGAACGGGCAACCGATTTTCTGGTCCCGGGGCAATGGCTGGGTGATGGGTGGTTTGGTGCGTATCCTGCAGGATTTACCGTCCGATTATCCGCAACGCCCTTTCTATGAGAAAATATACAAAGACATGGCCGACCGGATTCTCGAACTTCAACAGGAAGACGGGTTATGGAGGGCCAGCTTACTCGATCCCGAATCTTATCCCGGCGGAGAAGTCAGCGGTTCAGGATTCTTTTGCTATGCACTCGCATGGGGGATCAACAATAAATTACTGGACAAAAAGAAATATTTACCCGCGGTAAAAAAAGCCTGGGTGAGTTTGTCCGGCTGCGTAAATGAGGAAGGGCGTGTAGGTTGGGTGCAGCCGATAGGCGGAGATCCGCAGAAGAATTTCTCTGAAGACAGTTGGGAGGTATATGGAACAGGGGCATTCCTGCTTGCCGGCAGTGAAGTAATTAAATTGCCAAAAAGATAATCTTCCTATGAAGAAAGCATTATTCATGATCTTCATGATCGTTCCGTTATTTGTTTCCGGACAAGGAAACGGCTATTGGAACCAAAATCTTCCGATTATACCTTACCGGCTTCCACCCCCGCCCCCGGATTACCAGGTCGAATACATCGACTTTGACGGCGACGGTGATCCGGATGCGATCAAAAGCGTGACAATCAATAATACACCCATCCTGTGGATCGACGATGACGATGACATGCAATACGGCGACCTGGAAGGGGATACCGACAGTGACTGTCTGCTCATCGACCGCAATAAAGACGGGATCTACGGCGGTTTGGGAGATCTGATCATCAAATGGTGCAATACCGATGGTGATGGCATTGCCGATATGCAATTGATTGTTGAATATCCGGCAACAGAGGATGAAAAAGTGTGGCCGCACGGGCATTACATGTGGGTGATGGATACTGATAAAGACCAGGTATTCAACTATATCGACTGGAACACTTTCCAATTGAAGGCATGGGAATTCAGCGGCACCTCCGACTTCATAGAAGACTACAGCGGGAAAAGCCTTTTCCTGAAGGTACATGCCGCCACCAACCGGATGGAAGACCTGCGGTTTAATTGGGAAAATCCTTTCCTTTTTTACGATCCGGACGACGATGGCCTGACGGAAATGGCCATCCGGCTGGTGGATTCACCCCGCTATTTCAACGATTCCACGAAAACGGTAAATCCTCAAACAATGTATTTCTCCGGCAAGATGGACTGGGTATCGATCTCGGTCGACCTGGATAACGACAACGGGACAGGTCACGAGTTCGACTTTGATTTCACATTAGGCTTTCGGGGCGAAGGGTTTGGTTATGCCGACCACGTACAGCCTCTCCCGAACTTCAAAGGTCTTGCCGCGGCCGATTCCTTTTTTATCGACCCGCGGTGGAGGCATCTTGAAGAGTTAATCTATCCGAATCATGACCAGACGCCTGACCTCATCTTTAAAAAGGGAAAATGGAACAAGGTTTACTTTGTATATGATGAAGATGATGACTGCCACCGTTGGGAAAGGGTGGAATTCCTGGATCCGCTGGACCCTTTTAAAATAGGCCACAACAAAGGGGGTATCGACAATCACCCCCAATCGGATTCGTCCGGCGATCGGGGTGAATGGGATGTGGACAACTCCGGTGGGGGCAAACTTTACATCAGTAAGTTTGACGGCCGGTTACATTTGTACGGGGCAGAATGGGGTTGCTGGCGGATCGACCAACAGGCCAAATACTACCAGGGCTTCAACCGTACATGGAAACCCGGGGAACCGAAAGTCTTTGCAACGGTTAAATATACCGATACCGACAACAATGGCTTTATCGACCTGATCGAATACGATATGGACGGGGACCACCAGTTCGAGGAAACCATCAGCCTGATCGGACTGGGTATAGACGACCGCTGCGAATTATACGATCCGGCTGATTTTCAGCATAAAAATTACCTGAAACTGAAAGACAGGATGGCGGAGAACCTGTGGAAACAGGCGCATGATGCGGTTGCTGTCGCCCAACAAACAGGCGTGAATACAAGTTGGTACGCCAAATTGAAACAGGGCACCTCAGTAAGGGATAAATACCACAACGGTTATTGGCTGCAATACTATATTTTTAAAGATTTGCAGGATCACTGTCTCAGGAATAACAACGCGGAATTACTCAAACAGGTTACCATAGCCTATTTGACTTCTGACTGGGAATCCTTATTAAAATAATAAAATCAATAAACAGAATGAACTTAAAAAAATCTATCTTATTTATAGGGCTGATCCTGGGGGTCAGTTCAATTACGGCACAGACTGATATTTATGGTAAAGCGAAATTAATCAACCAGCAGACAGACGGATACCGGGGTATCTGGTATCATATTGCAGGCGCAGGACAATCCGGACCGGTCAAGAACGAATATCGTTACAAATACAGCGGCGGTTTGGGCACTTATCCGGCAAACCACTATCCATTCTCCGTATATGTGAAAGCTGTGGATAAGACTTTTTTCTGCTACGGAGGAACTGATGGAACCGGAAAAACCTTGTTGCATATGGTATCCTATTTCGACCATAAGACAGGACAAGTACCACGCCCTACTATTGTGTTGGATAAAGCTACCAACGATGCGCATGACAACCCGGTGATGCAGGTAGATAAAGACGGTTATATCTGGATTTTCTCTACTTCACACGGAACCGGCCGCCCTTCATTTATTCATAAAAGCAAAGCACCTTATGATATTACGGAATTTGTACGGGTGCCGGCTACGAAAATCGTGAACGGGGAAAAAGTGCCATTGGATAATTTTTCCTATTTACAAATGTACTATTCGCCGGAAGAAGGTTTCGCCGGTTTGTTCACCCATTACGAAAAGGTCGGGGGACGGGTAATTGGATGGATGACCAGTAAGGATGGTGTGGAATGGTCGGAATGGAAAGATTTGTCTTTGCTGCATCAGGGACAATACCAGACCAGCGGCAACCAGGGAAAACGGATCGGTACCTCCTTTAACTACCATCCCAACCGACCCGTGAGAGGTGGTCTGGACTTCCGTACCAACTTGTATTACCTGCAATCGGATGATTTCGGGAAAACCTGGACTACCGCAGAGGGATCCTCGATTGAGTTACCTCTTACGGAAGTTGCCAATAAAGCATTGGTACATGATTACGACGCGGAAGAACGCAACGTATATATAGCCGATCTACACTTCGATCCGAAAGGACATCCTGTTATCCTTTATATTACGAGTAAGGGACCCATGCCCGGTCCCGGGGACGGGCCGCGAATGTGGCATACCGCCTGGTGGTCAGGAAAAAAATGGGTGATTAATCCTCTTTCTCCTGCCGGTAATAACTACGATGCAGGATCGATTTATACGGATAAGAGAGGACGATGGAGAGTGATTGCTCCCACCGCCATGGGTCCCCAACCCTATAATACCGGCGGGGAAATGGAAATGTGGGAGAGCAAGAATCAGGGAAAAACATGGAAGAAGTTGAAAATATTGACTAAAGATAGCAAATATAATCATACTTACGCCCGGCGTCCTATCCCTGTACATCCTGACTTCTATGCTTTTTGGGCGGATGGCCACGGACGTCAGCCATCTGAATCCAGATTATATTTCTGCGACCGGAAAGGAAATGTTTACCAACTTCCCCAAAACATGAACAGTGATTTTGCCAGGCCGGTATTATGTAAGGCCGGACAATAAATTATTCCGACCAGTAAGCAACCAAATAATGGCTGCTTACTGGTCAAAATCCAATACTCTCAAGTAAAAACATGACTACAGCAAACAGTTACACAAAAAATACATAGAAAGTTCTTTAAAAGTGTTATCGCAAACTGAAAACAAATAATCTACAAAAAGATCAGAACAATTATGGAGGATTTTTAACATAAAATATCACTATACACAGGTTTAAAATCATTTTTTACAGTTGTAAACAATATATCTCATTTACATTTGCAATATGTTTTAAAAACAAAAAAAAGCTTTTAAACATGCAATACACTCTCAGCATTGAATAGCCGATTTCATTGACCGAGCAATTATCATATCTCTTATCCGATATTATATAGGGGTATCTACAGACAATTACAATTTGAAAATGAAATGACACCAGTGAATTGTATCCTTTTTCCGGAAAAGAATTCGTTTCTTTCTATGAAAGAGAGCCATAGATATACAATTTTA
>NZ_CALNAT010000194.1 GCF_937873925.1 uncultured Proteiniphilum sp.
AATACCTGCCTGTCACGCAGGGGGTCGCGGGTTCGAGTCCCGTCCATACCGCAAATAATGTTGAAAATCAACAAGTTGCAAAACAAACACCCGATTTTACACCCTAAAAGGTTAAAGTCGGGTGTTTTGTTTTTAGGATAGATTCCACTGCGAGATATAGTCAATTCGTTTTCCGTCATCATAAGTATATTCTTCAATGAATTTTCTTTGGATTGAATACACATAAAGATCATATCATCCTCCGATGTATTACACAAACTCCTTATTCCTTCAGGAGAGACTTTTACTATACTGCGTCGGGTTGATATTCCTTATATAACATACTTATTTATAAAAATACATTTTTAATTTTTGCCTACTAAAGAAGATTCGCTCTATTTGAGAAAGAATTATTGGAACGATGGGAAAAACAAAGCGAACCAATTGGCCGGCTATGCTCCGGAATAATTAACAAGTGTCTGCTCGAAGTCTTATAAATTTACTCAATATCTCCTAATCCAAATGTTGCACTTTAACTATCCTCCTATTATAACTGTCGGACATCCTGTGACAATGCTGCCGCCGTGGTCAGTAGAGTCACCCATGCGGGCTGCCGGCTTTCCTCCTATCATAACCGTTGCCGAACCTTTTACGATAGAGGAGGGAGGACCGGTACAAACACAAGTATCCCCCATCACAGCGGCTGGAAGACTCCCGATTAATACAGTCGGCACTCCCGGTCCGAGAATAGGTCCACCTATATGAGGAATAGGAGAGGGAAAAGCCGGAGTTTGCATCGAACAGCTATGCATATCCGTTATTCTTGCTGCTATTGGCATATCGTTTTTAATTTTGATTTTTATTATAATTCATTTCTCCTTCCTAATTTATCATCACTATCGCTCCTTTTACTGTTGTTTGTCCCGAGGCGGATAATTCGGCAGCCGCCATACCTGACATTTTTAAATTCGCCTGGGCTTTTCCTTCTATATTTATTCCCTGTAGATTAAGAGTTGTTCCGGCTTTGGATTCCAAGGTTGTTCCGGCTTCGATCTTTATTCCGGTTTGGGCTTTCAGGGTGATTGATTTTGCCGATTGGATGGTAATCCCGTTATCATTCAATTCTATTGTGTTTTTATTTTGGTCTGTCAGAGAGAGTCCTTTGTTTTCATCGCTGATTGTAATGACATTCTTCTCTGGCGTTTCCAATGTAATGGTTTTCTTGTCGTCGTCAAATTCCAGTTTCATTTTCGATCTGGTAATAATGGATTGAACCGAATTTTGTTCTTTCAGTTCGTGTGGAGGTGGTGAATACAGTGTACCTAAAATAACAGGGCGTGACGGATCATTGTTGAAAAAGCCAAGGATAACTGCATCACCTTTTTTCGGAATAAAAAAAGATCCGAAAGGGTTATTTCCCGAAAAATTAGCAAGTTGTGCCCGAAGTTTCCTTTCTCCGCCTGAAGGATCGGCAATCGTTACTTCTATTTTAAATTCCTTGCCCGGATCTTCTGTCAATTTTGTTACTATTGCTGTCTGCAATCCCAAATTCTCTGGTATTTTTTCCATGATTTATTCTGTTTATTGTTATTCATTCTATTTTTCTTGATTATAACTGTTTTGCAGTTCGTAAGCCAACAGTAGCCTTTTTTATTTTTCTTTGTTTTGCTACTGCAAATATCGGTTATTATTATAAATATAGAAACCTAATGGTTACGGATTCTTTACCTGACAAATAGGAAAATTCTCTTTTTAAAACATGACTACCCTCAAATTGATTTGAGATGGGAAGAAGTCGGATTATCCTTTCAGGTGCAGTTTGTGAAGATCGAATCAATGAAAGTGATTCTTGCTTATAACCTTAAAAAGAGGAGATGATTAAGCATATTTTTATTTTTTCATTTTGGATTTCTTTATTTCCAAATGTTGTACTTTTGCATCCGTTTATTGAAAATGTAAAATATGAACGGAAAAGCAAAAGGATATATACTAGGGACCATCGCTGCCGCCACATACGGAATGAATCCATTATTCGCGCTTCCACTATACCAGGCGGGAATGGATCCGGATTCCGTGCTGTTTTTCCGCTATCTGTTCGCGATCCCTATTTTGGGAATTATGATCAAGGTGCGTGGACGTAATTTCAAGTTAAAACAAAAGGAAATCTTACCCTTAATTGCTTTAGGACTTCTGGTGGCTCTTTCTTCACTAACCCTTTTCCAGAGTTATAATTTCATGGAAGCCGGAATAGCATCGACCCTGTTATTTGTTTACCCCATCATGGTAGCCCTGATTATGGTAGCCTTTTTCAAAGAGAAAATATCCTTGCTGACTATACTGTGCATTTTGTTGGCATTGGGAGGTATTGCATTGCTTTTTAAAGGGAGCGACGGTTCGACTTTAAGCCTGACAGGAACCCTACTGGTTATGGCCTCGGCTTTATCGTATGCTATTTATATCGTCGGAGTGAACCGTCCCATACTAAAAGACGTCGCTACTCTCAAAATTACTTTTTATGTTCTGCTGTTCGGACTTTCTCTATTCCTGATACGTGTCAATTTGGGGGTAAACCTGATAATGCCGGAGAAATGGTATCTCTGGTTTAATCTTATAGCGCTGGCGGTCTTCCCGACAGCCATATCGTTTCTTTGCACCACCAGCGCAATTCAATATATCGGTTCCACACCAACCGCTATACTTGGTGCATTGGAACCTGTAACAGCCGTTTTTTTCGGAGTAATAGTGTTTGGTGAGACACTCACTTTGCGTATTATCTGCGGGATTATATTGATCATTCTGGCCGTAGCAATCATCGTTGCAGACAGCAATATTAAAATCTATCTGATACGTTTCCGCAAGATGTTTCCGAAACTTCCGACAAAGAAACCTATTCGCCCATAACCGAATTATTTACCTAATACGTCTTTGACTGATTGTGTCAAAGGGGTTCTCTTTGATTTCTCGGATCATTATCTCGCTCATAAAGATTTTTCTTTTACTATTCCAGCAGACATTATTTACTCCCGACGTTTGTATTTGGGCGGGAGGCTCCTGCTCAAATATCTATTTGTTAACTCCTGCCTAATTAAATATCTCACGTAATTTTCTCTGTAATAATCTCTTATCAGGAAGTTGGGTCTTATATGCTGAAACCATTGTCGGGGATAGAGAACGGCTTAAAGCATATTCTACCACTTCACTGTCTTTATCTTTACATAACAGAATACCAATACTTGGATTTTCGTTTTGTTTTTTTACATCCCGGTCTAATGCTTCCAGATAGAAATCCAATTGTCCCAAGTGTTCAGGTCTGAATTTATCGGCTTTTAACTCATATGTTGCGTAGCCATTTATGTTGGCACCCGATCCTAATTCTCTGTATATAAGTCTTACAACCATTTTCAACACAACATAAATAACCACGCAAAGTTAGCACATATCCTACAGGGAATCTAAAAAATCCATTAGTTTTTTGTCACTCTTCCATTGTTTCTATCCTTTTATCTTTTCTTTAATTTCATCTATTTCTCCAAATAATTTGTTATATATAGTAGGTCGGTAAATTTATGCATAGGTTACTGATAATCAAGGAAACAAGTAATATGTTTTTTATAAGGCGTAATCTGCTTACAATTAACAAATTACGATACGATCGCAACTTTTTACCGGACTGTTGATAGTATATCAAAAACCGATGGTTATGAAACAGATATTTTATTTATTTTTATTTGCGGTTTTGTCATTTATAGTTGCTTGTTCAGGGCCAAAAGGGATTGTAAAGATTGAACCGAACGAAAAGGAGGTTATGCAAGAGGATTCCGTCGAATACGAGCTGATTGTATTCGATACGGGATTCGAAACATGGTATATGCTTCAGAATTCTCCGGCGAAATACCGTTCACAACAGTATTACGAAAACTGGAACTACCAATATGTTTCAGCCTGGAATTATAATGCTACCCAGACCCGGAGAAGATCATTCTTTCAGCCAATTTACGGGTATGAACAGGGGGTGGATTATGGCTTTGAGCTGAACCATAAACTGTTTTATTATTTTCAGTATGTGGAACATATTTTGGGAATAGAGATTATGCCAAACGGTCCCAGAAGTTTGACTTTTTAAGGAACGAACCGGAATTTACTCACTATATCTGGCAAAATAACTCAATAAAATGAGTAAATAACTCAATAGATTCATTAAAATTAGATTCTTTCTTTCAAGCTATTTCTTCTTGCAACCGACAGTAAATTCTAAAAACCGGCCAATGGGGCTCTTTCTCATTAAAATCGTCTCGTTAAATTACGCTCTTTTAGGTTAGAACAATACACCCTGTTTCGGCCGACCAGGATAAATATCAAAAGGATGAATCAATTGGGAATTCACACCGCATCCTATCAGAGCAAGTCTCAGAAAAGTATTTTGAGCAAGGTTGATAAGCCAGTTCGAACGTATAATGCCGTATTAATGGCGCGTTCCAGTTCCCTGACATTCCAGTTGTTTTTTATTGCTTCCACTTCGTAGAATAGGCGTTCAAGTGGATCATTGAATCTTATAGTTAGATTGAGGTTAACTACTTTTTCTGCATTCAATTGTAGTTGACAATGCGTTTGATAAACATTATCAATTAATTGGTCGAAATTTTGTAGCTTAACTATCCTCGGAATAAGATATAAAGTAGAAAAGTAATGAATTTCTGTAGATTACTTCCACCTTACGGATAAAACCGGTCTCCTTTGAGTGCCTGTCCTCATCACCATGGCTCGTTAAAAAGATTTTTGCTGACAGCTAATGGAGCATACACAACTCAAAGTGAGAAAACCTTCGGCATCCGGGGGGCAGTATTGTATCTTCTGGCAATATCACCTCCTGACCTTTCTCTGCAAGCAACAGAACGCCTTCTTTATCTTTACTCAAAGCCAATCTTTGGAACAATGCTGTACTGATTTGGCGTTTCAACTCTCTAAAACTCCAATTTTCTGTTACTGCTTGTTTCTCGAAGAGTTTTCCCTAAATTGCCTACAACGGTCACGGGTATGAAATGTAGCGGATTGTGGAACTGCATTTCTATCACCCGTTAAGAACCTTGCTGCCAGCATCAACGCTTCTCATACTATTAAAACCGCTATATTTTATACCCGATGTTGTGTACTGTTATTTGTCATTACGAATCTCTCTAAATAATTCGAAATATTTTTTCAAACTTTTTCGAACAGTACTTTGAAATACAAAATACTTTAGTTAGCTTTGTATTTCAAAGTACTTTGTATTTATAAAAAGAAAGATCAGGACTATGAACACTAAAATATTATTTGGAACAATAATGACGCTGGCACTGTTTACCACAACATATGCACAGACGGTGGACAAAGCCAAACTCGATCAATTTTTTGACCGGCTTGCCGAAAAGAATAAGGCGATGGGAAGTCTCGTCATCGTCAAAGACAGTAAGGTCCTTTACACCCGCACTATCGGCTACAGCCGGATTAGCGGCACCGAAAAGAAACCTTTAACCGCGACGAGCAGGTTCCGGATCGGCTCGATCACCAAAATGTTCACTGCCGCGATGATCCTGCAACTCGTAGATGAAGGAAAATTGAAGCTGACCGACACACTCGACAAATTCTTGCCGCAAGTGCCGAACGCCAATAAGATTACTATCCTGCAAATACTCTCGCATCGAAGCGGTATCCCTAACATAGGCCGTGAGGAGAATGGTCAGGGGAATATGAAAACAACCCCCATGACAAAAGAAGAACACCTCGCCCTTATTGTAAAAGCCAGACCCGATTTCGAGCCGGATACAAAGTCTCTTTACAGCAACTCCGGCTATTTCGTTTTGGGTATTATAATTGAAAAGTTAACCGGCAAATCCTACGAGGCGGCCCTTCAGGAAAAAATTGCCACAAAGATCGGGCTCAGGGATACCTACACCGCGACCGGGAACATTGACGTGAACAAGAATGAAAGTCTTACTTATTTTATGGTCCCTGGTGGTGACTGGAAACAGGTACCCGAAACCCATCCAGGTCTCCTCTTCAGCGCAGGTGCAATTGTTTCGACGCCGAACGACCTTGCCAGATTCATTCAGGCGCTGTTCGACGGGAAGATCGTGTCAAAGGAGAGCCTCGATCAGATGAAAATGATGAGGGAAGGCGAGGGGTCAGGAATGGTGACATTCGAGTTCGCCGACAAGACTTTCTACGGGCACACGGGCGGGGCTGACAATTACGGAGCGTGGGTGGCTTACCAGCCGGAAGAAAAACTGGCCGTCGCCTACACCACGAATGCGAAGGTTTACCCGGTAAAGGATATTGTGGGCGGCGTTGTCGATATTTACTACAATAAACCGTTTCAGATTCCCACCTTTGAATCAATCGCTATCAGCCCGGAAGTGCTGGACAAATACATCGGAGTTTATACGACAACCGACGCTCCCGTGAAATTTACGATCACCAGAGAAGGCACCACGCTTTATGCGCAACCGCCTGGGGCACAATCCACGGTCCCGCTTGAAGCAACGGCCCAGGATAAATTCAAAATTGATAACGGCACCCCTACGGGCATCGTTATTGAATTCGACACCACGAAAAGCCAGATGACGATAAAACGGGACGGCAGGGAAAGGTTTTTTACGAAGGAAAAGTAACCGATTTCACTCCTCAGCCATCCCAATCTGAGATGTCAGTATGGGATGGTCGCTGTAATAGCACACAGTGTCTTCTTTGGGCAATAAAGATGAAACATTCGTAAATACGAATTTTCTAACATGCGTAAACCCGGTTTTGTTGTCTTTATTATTTAATCTAAATTATTCATTATTAGCTGCGTGCTTTGTGTTTGTTTCCTTTTGCATTTGAGCAAGATGTTTGTTGGAATATACAATAAACGATGAACCCAAATCTTCTAATCAGAAGTATGTTACAACAGAGAGAGGCCGAAGGTTCTTAGGAGGATTTGAGATATAAAATATATCCTTAAATTTGTGGAAACACTTAAATATTTGGATTCTGTATGAAAAATAAAATCAGTACAAGCGACAGAAGTATAGAAAATGCTGGCATACCAATGGAATGTGTTTTTATTTGATGGCTATTTGACAAAAAGGAGAGGTTGTGCTATAATGTGCTAATATACAGAGTGTTTTATTTGATGGTTATTTGATAGGATTATCAGCAAATACGAAAAATGTGACTCGAAACAACAAACAGATTATGATTTCTTGAGTTTATTGATATGTTTCAATAAGCGTTCAAAATAAGAAAACATGGTTTCTCCTTTCTTTACCGGAAAAGTTTGTAAGGATAAGGTGAAATTATCCAGCAAGGCATCATAAGCTTTGAAATTCTCGCGCAACACATTCTCGTCTGCGGTTTCCCAATACCCGCTTTCATCTTTCATCTCGAAATCCGATAAGTATTTATTGCTCAGATATCTGAAAAGATTTATGATTATAGCATGGGTGGCCATCCCGGCAAATTGGGTTTTAGCAGATAGATGATAAATGTAATTCCTTTCGGTTTCATTTTTGGAATTTCCGAAAAAGAGCACACGTGTAGGACAAACCATGACACCATTGGAGAGAAACGTTAAAGAAATTGTTTCACATTTCGAGGGCGTGAAACTAATCCCATAGATGGATTCGAGATTTTCTTGATTATCAAGAGTGTTGTTCGGGAAAGAACGTTCGTCAATTTCATATTTCCATCTATAAATATTCACAATGTCCTTTACTTCCTCAATTAAATGAGGTAAGGAAGTGGCATCTTTAATTTGCCCACGATAATAAATACATAAACCCATAATTGTGTATTGAGGTGTAAAAGTAGTGATTTTTTGCGAGAAGCTGATTATCTTTGTAATAGCGAAAAGAATTTTATGGGTCAACAGGAATTTAAAGACTTTAAGCAACGTATAAAAGAATGGATGGACACATATCCGGAGGAATACGATTGCTTTGAAGAAACAATGCAATGAACCGGAAGGTGAATGCCGCTTATCGGAAAATTCTTAGAATTATAATCTAAGTTTTGAAAGTAAACTTTCAAAAACTTTGAAAATATTCGGAGCCGATTTGGAGTTTTTAGGAGTTTCTTTTCGTTGTATCCAATCGAGCATCCGTTCGTACCAAGAGAATCCGGATGCAAAACCGCGCTTTTCCCCTGTTTTGGCCGGATATCTGCCGGAATGACAGCACCTCAAAGCCCTATTTTACGTGGGACGAGTGCCAAAAGGTTTTCTTCAAAATGGCTGGATATGCTCTGGATTATGCACTTTGGCAAATTTTTCGACCATATTATCTTAGATAACTTTTTTCTTTTCATCAAAAGATACAAGAGTCTGACTGATTCCTTGTGTTGTTTTGGTGAAAATTTAAAAAAATCCTATTTACGCGCCAAAACCTGGAAAATGTGTATATTTGCATCACAATAAAACCTTGGAAAGGTGTGATTTTATATTGACATAAAACCTTGGAAAGGTGTGAATCTTCTATCTGAACAGTTTAAATAGCATTGTATATAGTCTGTATGAAAAGAAAAATATATCAAAAATTGCTCGCATGGAAGCAAGAACGGAAGGGGGATGTGGCCCTTTTGATTGAAGGTGCCAGACGTATAGGCAAAAGTTATATTGTTGAAGAGTTTGCGCGTAACGAATATGATTCTTATATCCTTGTGGATTTTAGCACGGTGAATCCTCAGGTGATAGAGTTCTTCGATCTCTATTTGGATGATCTTGATACACTCATCCTTAATTTGGAGGTCTATTTCAAACAAAAACTCACTCCCCGTCAGTCGGCAGATGAAGAGGCTCGTTCTCTTGTCATCTTTGATGAAGTGCAGTTCTGCCCTCGCGCTCGTGCCAGCATTAAGCATCTGGTGGCCGATCATCGATATGATTATATAGAAACCGGCTCACTTATCTCTATCAAAAAGAACGTGAAGAACATCATGCTGCCATCAGAGGAACATGCCATCGAGATGTATCCCATGGACTTCGAGGAGTTTCTTTGGGCCATGGGAGATGAGGTGATGATGCCCTATATTCGTCATCAATTTGAGAATCGCCAACCCATGGGAACATTCCATCGCAGAGCCTTGGATTACTTCCGTCAGTATCTTATCGTAGGTGGTATGCCACAAGCGGTTGCTAAATACATGGAGAAACGGGATTTCGAAAGGGTCGATGAAGTGAAACGTGATATTATCGCACTTTATCGAAATGACATTCGTAAATATGCCGATAGTCAGGAGACCAAAGTCTCGGCTATCTTTGAAGAGATCCCGGCTCAGCTACAAAAGCATGAAAAGAAGTTCCGCCTTTCCGCCTTGCAGGATGAAGCTCGAATGCGTGATTACTCGGATGCTTTCTTTTGGTTAAGCGATGCGAAAATCATCAACTGTAGCTATAATTCCACGGAACCAGGCATCGGACTGAAACTGAACGAGGAACGTACCACATTGAAATGCTATATGGGTGATACCGGACTGCTCATCAGTCATGCCTTTGATGAACGAGGTATTGTTAGCCAGGAGTTATACCGGAAGTTGATGTTCGACAAACTGGAGGTAAATGCAGGCATGTTAGTCGAAAATATAGTGGCACAAATGCTGCGGGCATCAAACCACAAACTTTACTTTTTCAGTAATTATTCAAAAACATCAGCGGATGACCGGATGGAGATAGATTTCCTTATCTCCAAAGCTGTAACAACCAGCCGGCATAACATTTCTCCAATAGAGGTAAAATCAGGCAATCGATATGCAATCACCTCGTTAAAGAAATGTATCGCGAAGTATGGCAATCAGCTCTCTACGCCTTATGTTCTCCACGATAAGGATTTAAAAGAGGATAATGGCATTGTTTATCTTCCACTGTATATGACTCCGTTGTTGTAAACATGATATTTGGGTTTTGAGTATGTTTTTAGTGAGCATCCTATTTTATTTATGTAGAAAAAAATCAGATTCAATTCTGGGTGCAATAATTTGTCATTCCGCTTTCAATTTGGGCATGATTTATTGTATCTTCTACTTCTTGAACTGAATAGAAATACAAAAACTTCCGTTAATCGCTCAATTAATTCAGTATATGACTTTGATTCTCCCGGAATCATATTGGTTTGCATACTTCGGTAATCGGCCTCCCATGCAACAGCATTATCGGAGCGGTAGTACAAAGCAGGAATTAAAAGGTGCTGCCTTAGATAAGTTCATGCTTCAAAAGAAAGGAAAGCGATGGGATGATGGGGTACCCGTTCCTCATGTTTCTGTATCCGATTTAAGACAGGAAACTGCTGTATTATATGCAAAAGAGCATGATTTTATTACTAACGCTGAATATAGAGAAATCAATGAAACTAAACAGACCTTATCATCAGAAGAACTTGGAGAAATAGTTGAAAAAGGCATATTATAGTCATCAGGTGCAAAGGGAAGAGGTGCAAAATATTTTTTCAAAAAATAATCGTTCATTAATTGTTCGTATTGTTCGTTATTTTTGTAATTATTGGCCAAATTCGGCTCACGCGCTTCAAAACATAGAATATAGAGAGTAAGACCGGCTGCCAACGCTCTCTGCTTCACCTGAATATGTCCGGCCCCTTTGTACATGCCACCCGATATGTCGACTGGAATTTGTTCATTGTTCTTATTTTGATGGATCTTTTTTTAATTCAAATCCTTTCCCGGTCAATCGATAGCGTTGTCCCGGATGATTCGGAGTATTAGGGTAGGTCATTTCTACGTAACCGAACTCAATAGCCGGATAGAGATAGTTCTTTAAGAAGTTATCTCTGCCTTTCAATTCCAACGCTTCTTGCAGCTCCTCACGTGTCGAACTTTCATCGATTATATGAACTATCTTTCTGATTGATCTCAGTGTTTCTTCGGGAATACTATTCTTTACAGCTTGTCCTGTAGCTTGTCCTGTAGCTTGTCCTGTAGCTTGTCCTGTAGCTTGTCCTGTAGTACCGACTTCTGAATCCTTCCTCCAGATGATAATTTTAAAAAAATCTTCCTGAATGAATTCCGGCTCTTTTGGCAATCCTGCGCTCTTGCACCAGCGGATGATATCACCCGTACCTGTTCCCATCCGCTCGATATAACCGGCGAGGTACATCGGTTCCGCCAGTAAAAGATTAGCAGGGATGGAACTATGCGGCTTTTTTAATTTTTCGGGAGTCAGGCCATACGGCAATCGCCCCGGATTCCATATTTCCAACCGGTCTTTAAACAACATGACCTGTACACTGGCATTACTATTATAATCGCGATGTGCAACCGCATATGTAAAGCCCTGTGTTATGTAAAGTTTCTCCATACTATCTACTATA
>NZ_CALNAT010000195.1 GCF_937873925.1 uncultured Proteiniphilum sp.
GGGGGGGATATCAGTTTTACCTCGGCATTGACGTTCGACTTTGAAGTCTATTCTGCCGCCCAAAAGCGCTGGCTGGAAGTGAGTTCTGTATCCAATTTCGAAAGTTATCAGGCTAACCGGCTGAAGTGCCGTTACCGGAACGCCGACCGCAAAACGGAACTTTGCCATACACTCAACGGCAGCGCACTTGCTTTGCCCCGCATTATGGCAGCACTGCTGGAAAACAACCAGACGCCGGACGGCATACGGATTCCCGGGCCACTGATACCGTACTGTGGGTTTGATCTGATTGATTGAGACGAACAGGAAACAGATATGATCCCGCGATTCTGTTCTGTAAAATAAAATGCTATTTATTTTTTTATTTTAAAGGATTGTCATATCTTTGCACACCGAAAATTGAGAATATTCAAACAGCAGGATCAATGAAGTTTGCATCGGATCATCAGGGACAGGGTTACAGGTTGATGATCGCCGGCTTCACTGACCGGAAAAAATAAAAATCGTATGAAGAAAGAGATTCATCCCAACAATTACCGTCCGGTAGTTTTCAAAGATATGTCGAATGAAGAGATTTTCATTTCGCGATCTACCATTAATGCCAAAGAGACTATCGAGATCGACGGTGTTACCTATCCGTTGGTAAAACTTGAGATCACCAGTTCTTCGCATCCGTTCTATACCGGAAAACAAAAACTGGTAGACACGGCAGGACGGGTTGATAAGTTCATGAGCCGTTACGGAAACCGTAACAAGAAAAAATAATCCGGATATCAACGAGGATTAAAAATGTAATAAATAGCGGCGGTCTGATACGGATCGCCGCTATTTGTTTTTAAGTATGCATGGATTTTACGCAAAATTATGTACTTTTGCCTCATCTGGTAAGGTTTAATCCAGTCAGTCGTTTGTGTACCGATTAACAGGATAGTTTCCGCCATAGCCGCAGCTCTGGGCGGGCGGGAAAATATCCTGACTTACAGATAAACCCATAAAAAAAGGTCAATGAAACGAATCTCAGTATCCTCTTCGCTAAAGGCAGACTTTTTGAATTATATCCGACAAAAGAAGGTTTTGACGCCTCTGCTGATTGCATTGTTTACTCTCTCCGCACCGGCTCAGGTGCAACTCAACGATAGTGCGAAAATAAGCCTGCTGACCGCATCACCCTGGTACGGGGCTGTGTATGCTTTTTTCGGACATACTGCCATCCGTGTGCAGGATGATTCCACGGACGTGGATGTGGTTTTTAATTATGGCTATTTTGATTCGTCACAACCCCATTTCATTTATAATTTTGTGCGTGGAAAAACGGATTATATTCTGGGCGATCTTCCTTTCGAGGCGTTTCTCAGCGAATACGGATACCGGGGACAGCAGGTGGTAGAACAGGAACTGAACCTCTCGCCGGTCGAAAAACAACAGTTATACGATGCGCTTTTCATCAACGCATTGCCGGAAAACCGGGGATACCGCTATAACTATTTCTATGATAACTGCTCCACCCGTCCCCGCGATATGGTAGAAAAGTATATAAGCGGCAGTATCCAATATCCGCCGACTATCCGGGATCAATCGTATCGCGACCTGGTGCACGAATGCGTGGAGGGTTATCCCTGGATCCGGTTTGGTATTGACCTGCTGATAGGGAATGAAGCCGACAGCACCATCGAGGTAAGAGCAAAAATGTTTATTCCGGCCTATCTGATGGACTCTTTTGAGGGAGCGGTCATCCAAAGAAACGATACATTGAGCGAACCGTTGGTGAAAAACACGGAAATCCTGTTACCTGTTGATACAGATAAGAATAAAAAGAGCGAACAGCCTATATTTATAACTGTTTTGGCAGCATTCGTATTATTTCTTCTTACTATAATCGTCTCTTTGATCCAGGTCGTCAAACTGAATAAGACAAAACTTCCCAGGCTCTATGACACCGTTCTGTTCGCCATAGCCGGCCTGGCGGGAATAATCCTTCTGGTGTTGATGTACTTTTCGGAACACCCTGCCACCAACCCTAACTGGAATTTTGTCTGGTTGAATCCGTTTGCGCTGATCGCTGCTTCTTTCTTCTGGATGAAATCAGCAAATAAAGCGGTTTATTTCTATCATTTTATTAACTTTGCACTCTTAACGCTTTTCCTTTTGTTATGGTGGTGGATACCCCAGCAATTGCCGGTGGCAACAATCCCATTTTCAATGAGTTTGTGGCTCAGATCGGGGACAAACATTTATATGTTGAGAAAAAGGCGGTTAAAAAACAAGCAGTTCACTACAAGCAAGCACCTGAAAGCGGGGTGGGGTGGGCTGTAGATCGGTAAATGACAGAAACATACGCATGGTTAGAATATTATCTTCACTGGTTGCTTTTTTTTCAATCACTACGCTCATTGCACAGACTCCTTCGGGAGAAATACCGAAATTAGTTGTGGGCATCACCATTGATCAGCTCAGGGGCGATTATCTTGAGATGTTCAGGCATAAATTCGGGAACAGGGGATTTAACAGGTTGTTGAACAACGGACTTGTATACAGTAATATATATTACGATTTTCCCAATCTTAATAAAGCATCCGCCATCACCACCCTCTTTACCGGTGCCAACCCTTCCTTTCACGGAATTATGGACGAGCACAGGTATATTGCGGAGTCGAACCGTGAAATATCTTCCTTCTTCGACGACAACTATCTGGGAAATTTCACGACCGAAAAACTTTCACCCCTTCCCATTAAAGTATCCACTATCGCCGACGAACTGAAAGTGGCTTCCGGAGGGCAGTCGGATATCTTTGCCTTCGCTCCCGATGCGTCTCAGGCGCTCGCCTCAGGGGGACATGCTGCCAGTGGGGCTTTCTGGATCGAGGATCTCAGCGGGAAATGGGCGACCACTACCTTTTACAAAACAAAGCAGCCAGTAGTAGACCAGCATAACCGCAGCACCCAGTCGCTCAGCAATACCATCGGCAGTATCACCTGGCGTCCGGCAATTGATATCACCCGGTACGATGCTTTCCCGTATACCCAAAACAAATACAAATTTCAACACTACTTCGGACTGGAAAAGAAAGACAATATCCGTCTGTTCAAGCAATCGCCCTATGTAAATAAGGAGGTGAACGATATGGCCGTCAGGCTGCTTGAGTCGGGATCGCTGGGTAAACGGATGAATCCCGACTTTCTGGCGCTTACCTTTTATGCCGGCACTTACGAAAAAGCGCTCGACAAAAATTATTCCGTAGAGATCCAGGATACCTATTATCGCCTCGATCAGGAACTGGAGAGACTCCTCGATGCCATCGACTCCTCCGTGGGGCTCAGAAACACGCTGATCTTCGTGGTCTCTACCGGATACTTCGACGAACAGGAGATCTTTCCCGAAGGCATGGTCACTTCAGGCGGCGATTTTTATCCTGAGAGAAGCCAGGCCCTGCTCAATATGTACCTGATGGCGCTCTACGGCAGAGAACAGTGGATCAAAAAATATTACGACAAGCAATTCTTTTTCGACAGAAAATTGCTGGAGGATAAGAAGATCGATTTAAGGGAATTCCAGCAGAAAGCCGCTGAATTCCTGGTTCAATCGGCCGGTATCCAGGATGTGATCACTTCGTATCAGATGCTACACGGTGCCTATAACCAGAATGTCCAATACTATAGGAATGGATATTATAAAGGCATTTCGGGTGATCTGTTCCTGGAATTGCAACCCGGATGGCGGGTGGTAGACCCTCAGTCCAATCAAAACGAACGGGTACGGAATAATGCTGTCGTAGCCCCGGTGATCTTCTTCGGAAGCGATATCGAACCACAGAGAATAGAGAGAACCGTGAAAGCTACGGAAATTGCCCCCAGCGTGTCATACCGGTTGCGTATCCGTGCCCCCAATGCCGCTGAAGGGAAAATTTTAGTGGAACTTTTCTAAAATCCCTTGAATCAACATACTAATAACAACTAATAAAGAATATATACAAAATAAGAGGTGGTAAGGTAGAAAAATGGTAGAGGTGAAAAGCTAAACCAAATCCGCGACCTGAACCTCACAATACAATAAAAGGTACTATGGGATGGAATGATTTTATATCAAAGATAATCGGCAACAAGGCACAACGCGACCTGAACGAAATTAATCCGGTCGTGAAAAAGGTGAGGGAGGCCTACGCCGAAATAGAGAAACTCTCTAATGATGAATTGCGCAACAGGACGAAAGAACTCGAAAAACGCATTCAGGAATATGTGGCGGAAGAGAAAGCGCAGATAGCGCAACTCAAAGCGGGTATCGATGCAATTGAACTGGATAAGCGTGAAGCGGTCTGGAACCAGGTAGATAAACTGGAGAAAGATGTGACCGATAAATATGAAAAGGCGTTGGAAGAGGTCTTGCCCGAGGCATTCTCCCTTATGAAAGATACGGCCCGCCGTTTCACACAGAATCAGGAAATTGTGGTTACCGCCACGGATTTCGACCGGGATCTGGCTGCAAACCATGATTTTGTCCACATTGAAGGTGACAAGGCTGTTTACCGGAATCACTGGATGGCCGGTGGAAATGAGATCACCTGGGACATGATCCATTACGATGTGCAGCTTTTCGGCGGCGTGGTGCTACACCGGGGAAAAATTGCCGAGATGGCTACGGGAGAAGGTAAAACGCTTGTAGCTACACTTCCTGTTTTCCTGAACGCACTCACGCATGAAGGCGTACATGTGGTGACCGTGAACGATTATCTGGCAAAACGCGACTCGGAATGGATGGGTCCGATGTATATGTTCCACGGATTGTCGGTCGATTGTATCGATAAGCATGAACCCAACTCCGATGCCCGCCGCAAGGCTTATGAATCGGACATCACCTTCGGTACCAACAATGAGTTCGGTTTCGATTATCTGCGTGATAATATGGCGGTCTCACCGAAAGACCTGGTACAGCGCAGGCACAATTACGCCATTGTGGATGAGGTGGACTCGGTATTGATCGATGACGCCCGTACCCCGCTGATTATCTCAGGGCCGGTCCCGAAAGGTGACGACCAGTTATATGATCAGTTCCGCCCACGGGTAGAAATGATCGTGAAAGTACAGCGCGAACTGACCACCCATCTGCTGGCCGAAGCAAAAACAAAAATGGCTTCTTCCGATCCTAAAGAACAGGAGGAGGGTTCATTACTGCTTTTCCGCTCCTATAAAGGCATGCCGAAATACAAACCGCTTATCAAATTTCTCAGCGAGCAGGGTATAAAGGCAGCTATGCTTAAAACCGAAGCCTTCTATATGCAGGAGCAGATGCGTAACATGCATATTGTGACCGATCCGCTCTACTTCGTGATCGATGAGAAAATGAACAGCATCGAGTTGACGGATAAGGGAATCGACCTTCTGACCGGGAAGTCGGACGATCCGCTTTTCTTTATCCTGCCCGATATTGCATCCGAACTGTCGGAACTGGAACACTCTTCGCTTTCCGATGAAGAAAAAGCGGTTAAAAAAGATGAGTTGTTACAGAATTACGCGGTTAAATCGGAACGTGTGCATACCGTCAACCAGTTGCTGAAAGCATATACTCTGTTTGAAAAGGATGATGAATACGTAGTAATCGACAACAAAGTGAAGATTGTGGATGAACAGACCGGTCGTGTGATGGAAGGGCGCCGCTACTCCGACGGTCTGCATCAGGCAATCGAAGCGAAGGAACGGGTAAAAGTGGAGGCAGCCACCCAAACGTTCGCCACCATCACATTACAGAACTTTTTCAGGATGTACAGCAAGCTGGCCGGTATGACCGGTACGGCCGAGACCGAAGCGGGAGAATTCTGGGATATATACAAGCTGGATGTGGTGGTGATCCCCACCAACAGGCCTATCATTCGCGACGATCAGAACGACCGCATTTACAAGACCAAACGGGAGAAATATACGGCAGTGATCGAAGAGACGGAGAGCCTTATCTCCAAAGGTCGTCCCGTTCTTGTGGGAACCACTTCGGTAGAAATTTCCGAACTGTTGAGTCGTATGCTCACTCTGCGCAAGATAAAACACAATGTGCTGAATGCCAAATTACACCAGCGTGAAGCCGAGATCGTGGCCAACGCGGGGCAGCGGGGAATGGTGACTATTGCCACCAATATGGC
Organism: uncultured Proteiniphilum sp.; assembly: GCF_937873925.1. GTDB lineage: Bacteria > Bacteroidota > Bacteroidia > Bacteroidales > Dysgonomonadaceae > Proteiniphilum. The sequence continues at coordinate 6,126 of NZ_CALNAT010000195.1, forward strand.
CGGCCGCGGTACCGACATCAAACTTGCTCCGGAAGTGAGGGGAGCCGGCGGTCTCGCCATCATCGGTACGGAAAGGCATGAATCGCGCCGCGTAGACCGGCAGTTGAGAGGACGTGCCGGACGCCAGGGAGACCCGGGATCGAGCGTTTTCTTCGTTTCGCTGGAAGACGACCTGATGCGCCTCTTTGCCACTGAAAGAATTGCCGGCCTGATGGACCGGATGGGGTTCAAAGAAGGAGATGTGCTGGAACACAATATGTTGAGTAAATCGGTTGAACGCGCTCAAAAGAAGGTGGAAGAGAATAACTTCGGCATCCGCAAGCGCCTGCTGGAGTATGATGATGTGATGAATTCACAGCGTGAGGTGATCTATAAACGACGGCGTCACGCCCTGATGGGAGAACGCATCGATAACGACGTAGCCAACATGATCTCGGAGACTGCCAAAAATCTGGTGGAGATGAATGAGGAGAATTATGAGGGCATGAAACTCGATCTGCTTCGTGTTATGGCGCTCGATATCCCCTTCAAAGAAGAGGATATGAAGAAGATGAAACAAGACGAGCAGGTGGAGGCGGTAACCGCCCAGGCGTTTGAAACCTTCAAACGCAAGTCCGAAAGGCTTGCCGAGATTGCCCAGCCGGTTATCAAACAGGTCTATGAAAACCAGGGAGCCATGTATGAGAATATCCTGATCCCCATCACCGACGGCAAGAGGGTGTATAATATCGCATGCAACCTGAAAGAGGCCTATGAGACTGGTTCGAGGGCGCTGGTGAAAGCATTTGAGAAATCCATCCTCCTGCATACGATCGACGAAGACTGGAAAGAGCATCTTCGTGAAATGGATGAACTGCGCCATTCCGTACAGAACGCGAGTTACGAGCAGAAAGACCCGCTGTTGATCTATAAACTGGAGTCATTCAATCTTTTCAGGGTAATGGTCAACGATATCAACTCGAAAGCGGTATCTATTCTGATGAGAGGCCAGATACCGGTACAGGACCCGGGAAGCGTACGGCGAGCCGCCCCTGAGCAGAAAACCGATTACAGTAAGTACCGCACCCAGAAAGAGGAATCGGACAGTATGCCGGCAGCGGGTAACGGGAACGGCAGGGAATCGCAACAGAGGCAGCCTCAGAAACTGGAGCCGATCCGGGTGGAGAAAAAGGTGGGAAGGAACGATCCCTGCCCCTGCGGAAGCGGCAAGAAATATAAAAACTGTCACGGCGCATAAGAGTTGTAAAAAAATTAAACAGGGTGTAATAAACTCCCTGTTTTTTTTGTTAAATCCGGAAAAAAGCAGTATCTTGGTCTGTTCAAAATTCAGAAATTTTAAAATACTTACTAATCTGTTAATAAACTACATAGAGATATTAGTTAAAGAGAAAAATCACTTTAGAATATGATTGATCAGGAAGACAAAATCATCAAGATTAATATCGAAGATGAAATGAAGTCGTCGTACATCGATTATTCGATGTCGGTTATTGTTTCGCGGGCCTTGCCCGATGTGCGGGACGGGTTCAAACCGGTACACCGCCGTATACTCTACGGTATGTCGGAATTGGGTAACACTCCCGATAAACCCCACAAGAAATCCGCGAGAATTGTCGGTGAGGTACTGGGTAAATATCACCCCCACGGCGATTCCTCGGTGTACAATGCCATGGTGCGCCTTGCACAACACTGGAGTATGCGTTATACGCTGGTGGACGGGCAGGGGAACATGGGAAGTGTCGATGGAGACAGCCCTGCGGCCATGAGGTATACCGAAGCAAGGTTGAATAAACTGGCGGAGGAAATGCTGAGGGATATAGACAAAGAGACGGTCGATTTTCAGTTGAACTTCGATGACACCCTCGAGGAACCATCGGTTCTTCCCACCCGGATCCCGAACCTGCTTATCAACGGTTCATCGGGTATTGCCGTGGGAATGGCCACCAATATTGCCCCGCATAACCTCACCGAATGCATCAATGGTACCATCGCTTATATTGAAGACAGGGAGATCGACATCAAAGGGTTGATGCACTACATCAAAGCGCCCGATTTTCCTACCGGCGGCTATATCTACGGTTATAAAGGCGTGGAAGAGGCGTTTGAAACGGGCAGGGGACGGGTTGTCATGCGTGGAAAAGCGGAAATTGAAACGGGCAAGACCCACGATAAGATCATCATTTCCGAAATCCCCTATATGGTCAATAAAGCTGACCTGATAAAACATATCGCCGACCTGGTCTCGGAGAAAAAAATCGAGGGCATCTCCAATGTCAACGACGAGTCGGACAGGGACGGTATGCGTATTGTAGTGGATATCAAACGTGACGGCAACGCGAATGTTGTGCTCAATAAACTGTATAAGCTCACTGCGCTGCAGTCATCCTTCAGTGTGAACAGTATCGCGCTTGTGAAAGGACGCCCGGAGTTACTATCGCTCAAACGGATGATAGAGCTCTTTGTGGAACATCGCATCGATGTGGTGATCCGGCGGACAAAATATGATCTGCGCAAAGCCCAGGAGCGCGCTCACATTCTGGAAGGGCTGATCATCGCTTCCGACAATATCGACGAGGTGATCGCCATCATTCGCAGTTCTTCCACACCGCAGGAGGCCATACAACGGCTGATGGAGAGGTTTGAACTCAGTGATATCCAGTCACGTGCCATCGTCGAGATGCGGTTGAGGCAGCTGACTGGACTGGAACAGGATAAGCTGCACGCCGAATACGAAGAGATACAGAAGCTGATCGCTTATCTCAACGAGATACTGAGTAATGAAGAGCTCCGCATGAAAGTGATCAAGGATGAGCTGATTGAAGTCCGGGAAAAATACGGTGACGAACGCCGTTCGGAGATCATCTTTGCTTCGGAAGAGATGAACCCGGAGGATTTTTATGCCAATGAAGATATGGTCATTACCATCTCCCATATGGGGTACATCAAACGTACGCCTCTGGCGGATTTCCACACACAGAACAGGGGTGGAGTAGGAGTCAGGGGAACCGATACCCGGGAAGAAGATTTTGTGGAATATATCTATCCTGCCACCACGCACAATTATATGCTCTTTTTCACGCAAAAAGGAAAATGCTACTGGCTGCGCGTCTATGAGATCCCCGAAGGAACCAAAAATTCGAAAGGACGGGCTATCCAGAACCTGTTGAACATCGATCCGGACGATGCAGTCACCGCATTTGTGCGTGTAGAAACATTGCAGGATGAAGAGTACATCAACTCCCACTATTTATTTTTCTCTACCCAGCAGGGGATTGTGAAGAAAACACAGCTCGAAGCCTATTCAAGGCCAAGACAAAACGGAGTGAACGCGATCACCATCAGGGAAGATGACCGGGTGATAGCCGTACGCCTTACCGACGGTGACCAGCACATCATTCTGGCAAACCGCAACGGACGTGCCATACGGTTCGCCGAAGAGGATGTCCGACCGATGGGACGTACTGCTACCGGCGTAAGAGGAATGACATTGGATGAAGACGGTCAGGACTGCGTAATAGGAATGATCTGCATGAAGCCGGATTCGGAAAATACCATTCTGGTGGTATCGGAACAAGGGTTTGGTAAGAGGACAAAGCTGAACGACGACGACGGGGAACCCGTATACCGGATCACGCGCCGGGGCGGAAAAGGGGTGAAAACGTTGAATGTGACGGATAAAACCGGTAAGCTTGTCGCTATCAAAAGCGTGACGGATGATAATGATTTAATGATAATTAACAAATCGGGCGTTACAATACGTGTAAAAATTTCCGACCTTCGTATTATGGGGCGTGCCACACAAGGCGTTCGCCTGATCAATCTGGAAAAAAGGAACGATCAGATCGCATCCGTTTGCAAAGTAAATTCGGAGGAAGAGGAGATAGAAAATATCTCTGAACAAACCCAGGAAACAGATATCGAATAATTAAGGCGATCCGCGTATGACGAATAAAATTCATTATTTAATTAAACTTTTTGATATATTTTAGTCAATACATACGCAAACATACATGAGTTTAATCACAAAAAATATGACAAGATGAAAAGAATTCTATTCCTTACTATGATTGCTGTTTTTTCCGCGGGAAGCATTCTCGCGCAGAACTCGGCAGTTAGAGATGCCAAAAGAGCATTGGGGCGAGACGATCTGACCGAAGCACGCACATTAATCCAGCAGGCCGCCACACATCCGGAGACAGCTACCGATCCCGAAACCTGGAAAGTGATGGGCGACATTGGCAATAAGGCTTTCGATAACGAAAGAACCAAAACGATGCTGAATCAGAATGCCAACGATAAGGTGATGTACGACGGACTGATGGAATCTTATAAACCTTATGTGAAAGCCGATTCACTGGGCGAACTTCCGGACGACAAAGGCAAGATAAAAAACAAGTTTCGTAAAGATATCAGCGGTATCCTCCGTGCCAATCATCCGTTTTTCATTAACGGGGGAGTCTATTACAACGAACAGAAGGATTATCCAAAAGCGGCGGATTTCTTCGAAATTTACTGGAATATACCCACACTGCCGATGTTTGCCGATCAGAAAGATGTATTCGTACTGGACAGCACCTATCAGACCATCAAATATTATGCTATCATTACCGCCATTCAGGCCGAACAGCATGAGAGAGCTCTGGCGCTGCTGGAACGTGCTGCGAAAGAACCCTTCATCGAAAACACTGCTTACAAAGAGAGTGATATCTATGAATTGATGGCAAGTGAATACCTGAACATGGGTGACTCCGCCAAATACCTGGAAGCGCTCAATCTCGGCGCGAAAAAATTCCCCGGCAACAAATATTTCGTTCCTAATCTGATCAATGCATTTATTCGTAACGGAGAGTCCGACAAAGCAATGGAATATCTGGATCAGGCCATTGCCAATGATCCCTCCAATGCGTGCGACCTGAACAGTGTGAAAGGAGCCCTTCTCGCCGAAAAGAGAGATTATGCCGGCGCTGAGACCGAATACAAAAAAGCACTTGTACAGGATCCGAATTGTGAGAGAGCACTGGAAAACCTCGGAAGGAATTATATTATTCAGGCACAAGAATTAAAAGAAGCAACAGCAACCTTATCCAATAGACAACAGCAGGTAGAAAATGATAAAAAAACTGTTGAACTCTATCAGGCATCACTTCCCTTATTAGAAAAATTAGATCAACTCTTAAAAGGGAGGAGCGCAACCCAGGAAGAAGTGAATGGAATTCTTATGCTACTTAGGAATGTATATTATAATTTAAGTGTATTGGGAGTGGATAAATCAGCAGAATTGAAAACTGTAGAAGGACAACTGAATCTTGAAAATTAAAGCATTATAATCAAACAAAGGAAAAGGAAGGAAACCCAGATAGTTTTCTTCCTTTTTTCTTTTGGGCGCAATTAAAACTTCAAAGTTTAATCGGATAGGGAGCAAAATAATACAGGAAAAAATAATTGCTGAATGAGGAGCAATTCATAATTAAACATAATAGTAATTATAGGAAAATAATAGAGTGTTGATCCCATGTCGATCCGTCACAGGCTGCCTGTCTTGAATTTATTCACTTGCTGATTTAACTATCATATTACCCCGTTGGCATATTGGCACATTTAATTCATACTTTTTTCGTACTTTTGTACTCGTACCCATAAATAAAATTCATGATTGAAAATCAACGATATATCCAGCGAGGAGTATCAGCCTCCAAAGAAGATGTGCACAATGCCATCCGAAAAGTCGATAAAGGCGTTTTTCCGAAAGCATTCTGTAAGATCGTCCCCGATTACCTGGGCAACGATCCGGAATACTGTAATATCATGCATGCCGACGGAGCCGGCACCAAATCGTCACTGGCCTATATCTACTGGCGTGAAACCGGAGATATTTCCGTATGGAAAGGCATTGCGCAGGACGCCTTGGTGATGAATGTGGATGATCTGCTCTGTGTGGGAGCTACAGACAATATTCTGCTCTCTTCCACCATAGGCAGAAATAAGAATCTGATCCCGGGAGAAGTGATTGCAGCGATTATCGAAGGTACTAACGGATTGTGCGAAGAGCTTTCGGAACTTGGTGTACATATCTATCCGACGGGCGGTGAAACAGCCGATGTGGGCGACCTTGTACGCACCATCATCGTGGATAGTACGGTCACTTGCCGCATGAAACGCTCCGATATCATCGATAACGCCCGTATTCAGGCCGGCGATGTGATTGTGGGGCTTTCGTCATCGGGACAGGCAACCTACGAGAAAGAATACAACGGCGGTATGGGCAGTAACGGACTCACTTCGGCACGTCACGACGTATTTGCCAACTATCTGGCACAAAAATATCCGGAAAGTTACGATGCCTCTATCCCGGCCGACCTGGTTTATTCCGGCCGGATGAGATTGACGGAAGAGATTGAAGGTCTCGGTATGGATGCCGGAAAACTGGTACTCTCCCCCACCCGCACCTATTCTCCTATTATATTATTAATAATCAGCGAGTTGAAACAAAATATCCATGGGATGGTTCACTGTTCGGGCGGTGCGCAGACCAAGATCCTCCATTTTCTGGGAGAAGGCCTCAGGGTGATGAAGAACAATCTCTTCCCGATCCCTCCCCTCTTCGATCTGATACAAAAACAGTCCGGTACTGCATGGGACGAGATGTACAAAGTATTCAACATGGGGCACCGGATGGAGATCTATCTTCCTCCTGCATATGCACAACAGGTGATCGATATTTCCCGTTCGTTCAATGTAGATGCCCGTATGGTGGGATACGTCGAAAAATCGGATGTCCGCGAACTGGTGATCGAGAGTGAATTTGGGCGATTCCGCTATGAATAAGCGAATATTTTCGTTAAGCTGAACTATTTTTATATGTCACAAGACTCATTACTCGATAAATTAGAGCATTTGGTTACCCGCTTCGAAGAGGTGGGCACATTGATTACCGATCCGGAAGTGATTTCGGATATGGAGCGTTATGTGAAACTGAACAAGGAATACAGCGACCTCCAAAAAATTGTGGATGTGCGCAATGAATATAAAGCGGCATTAGATAGCATCGCCGAAGCAAAGAACATACTTATCCATGAATCGGATGCCGATTTAAGGCAACTCGCCAATGAAGAATTGACTGCCCACACTGAAAAAATACCCCTATTGGAAGAGAAGATCAAACTGTTACTGCTTCCTGCCGATCCCGAAGATGCCAAGAACGTGGTGATGGAAATCCGCGGCGGTACGGGGGGGGATGAAGCGGCTCTCTTCGCGGGGGATCTCTACAAGATGTATACCAAGTATTGCGAAGGCAAAGGATGGACCACTGAAATGGCCAGCTTTACCGAAGGCACTTCCGGGGGTTTTAAAGAGATCATCTTCACGGTGGAGGGTAGTGATGTATATGGTACGTTGAAATATGAATCGGGCGTACATCGCGTACAACGGGTGCCGCAAACAGAGACCCAGGGGCGCGTTCATACTTCGGCTGCCACGGTCGCCGTGTTGCCCGAGGCGGAAGAGTTCGACGTGGAAATCAATCCTGCCGATATCGATTTCCATACTGCCCGTTCGAGCGGTGCAGGCGGCCAGAATGTGAATAAGGTGGAGACCAAAGTACAGCTCACCCACAGGCCGTCAGGTATTGTGGTAATCTGCCAGCAGGCCCGTTCGCAGCTTAAAAACAGGGAGATAGCCATGCAAATGCTGCGTACGAAGCTCTATGACATCGAACTCTCCAAACGGCAGGGCGATATTGCCTCGCGACGGAAGACGATGGTTTCCACGGGCGACCGTTCTGCCAAGATCCGCACCTATAATTATCCTCAGGGACGCATTACCGATCATCGCATCAATTATACTATATATAACCTGGCGGCATTTATGGAGGGCGATATACAGGGTGTTATCGACCGGTTGATGGTGAGTGAAAACGCGGAAAGGATGAAAGAGGCGGAAATGTAAAGAATGGACGTCTCAAACTAAGGAATATATGACCAAACAACAGCTATTTGAACAGATACGGAAAAAGCAATCCTTCCTTTGTGTGGGATTGGATACGGATATAAAAAAGATCCCGGAACATCTGCTGGAAGCGGAAGATCCGCTGTATGAATTCAATAAAGCCATTATTGATGCCACAGCACCTTACTGTGTGGCTTACAAGCCTAACCTTGCCTTTTATGAAAGCGAAGGTGTGAAGGGATGGATGGCGTTTGAAAAAACCATTGCCTATATACGCCAGCGTCATCCGGAGCAATTTGTCATTGCCGATGCCAAACGGGGAGATATCGGCAACACCGGCGAGATGTATGCCCGCACCTTTTTCGACCAGGTTAGGCTCGATGCCGTGACGGTGGCGCCCTATATGGGGGAAGACAGCGTAAAGCCTTTCCTGCTTTACCCGGAACGGTGGGTCATCCTGCTCGCCCTCACCAGCAATAAGGGTTCACATGATTTTCAACTGACGGAAGACGGAAACGGAGAACGCCTGTTTGAAAAGGTATTACGCGTATCCCGGCAATGGGCTACCGATGAGCAAATGATGTATGTGGTGGGCGCTACCCAGGGCAAACTGTTTGAGGATGTGCGGAAGATCGTGCCCGATCATTTCCTGCTGGTTCCCGGTGTGGGAGCGCAGGGCGGTTCACTGGAAGAGGTGTGCCGGTACGGAATGAACAGACAGTGCGGTCTGCTGGTGAACTCTTCACGGGGAATCATTTATGCGGATGGCAGTGAGGACTTTGCTTATACTGCTGCCCAAGAGGCGCGAAAACTGCAGCAGGAAATGCGGGTGATGCTGGATGGATTTTTGTAAGATGTGGTAGAGGCGTGGTAAGGTGGTTAAATGATAAAGGAATGAAATAAGAAAGTGGAGAAAAAGCGGAAAATAATAAATGATCCTGTATTCGGATTTATCAATATTCCGAATGATTTTATATACAAAATCATTCAGCATCCCTTTATGCAACGGCTTAACCGCATCCGTCAACTCGGGTTGGCTCCCTTTGTATATCCCGGTGCGCAACACACCCGCTTTCATCATTCCATCGGGGCGATGTTCCTGATGGATGAAGCACTCAGGACGCTGAAAGAAAAAGGGCATGATATATCGAAAGAGGAAACCGATGCCGCACTGGTCGCCATCCTGCTGCATGATATCGGCCATGGGCCTTTTTCGCATGTGCTGGAGCATACCCTGGTCACCAACGTACATCACGAAACCATCTCGCTGCTGCTTATGGAGCGGATGAATACGGAATGGGACGGCCGGCTGCAGACAGCCATCGATATTTTTACCGGTGCTTATCACAAACGATTCCTCCACCGGCTGGTGAGCGGACAACTCGATGTAGACCGGCTTGATTACCTGCGTCGGGATAGCTTCTTTACCGGCGTTGTAGAGGGTAATATCGGTTCTGCCCGTATCATCAAGATGCTTGATGTGAAAGATGATAAGCTGGTAGTGGAATCCAAGGGAATCTATTCCATTGAGAACTTCCTGATGTCGAGGCGGTTGATGTATTGGCAGGTCTACCTGCACAAAACGGCCGTAGCGGCGGAAAAGATGATGATCAATACTCTCCGGCGCGCCAAGGAACTGTCTATGAACGGAGAAAAACTCTTTGCTTCCCCTGCCCTCTCCTATTTTTTATCGAAAGAGAGCACCCTGACCGATTTTGAAAATAACGGGGAGGCGTTGCGTCATTTTGTCAATCTGGACGATAACGATATCTGGTCCGCACTGAAAGTATGGACGTCACACCCCGACACGGTATTATCGGTACTGAGCGACGGTATGGTCAACCGGAAACTATTTAAAATCGAAATCACTCAGGAAAAGAGCGATAAAGAGAAAGTATCCGGATATATCAAATCATACATGAAAAAATTCGGTGTCACGGTCCGGGAAGCTTCTTATTTCCTTTCTTCGGATACCCTGACTACAGACATGTACAGCGAGGAAGACGACAGCATCGATATAATCTATAAAAACGGTGAGGTAAGAGATATCTCCAAAGCGTCGGATATGCTCAATATTGAACTGCTGTCGAAAAAGGTGAAAAAATATTATTTTGCTTACCTGAGAGACTGATTATCCCTTATCCTTATTTTCCATTTCCTTTCTTCCAACTTCCAACGCCTTACTTCTCTTTTGCGTTGGGCACAAAGAATATTACTACGATACAGCCGATAATCCCGAGAGAAAGGATCACCCATCTGAGCGTGCCGGCACCGGCTACTACAAATGAAGAAAAAAGTACCATGATCGTCATAAAAGCAAGCACCCCCAATTTACCTTTGCGGGTAATTCCTTTTCTGCGCTGGTAGTTCTTTATCCGGGGACCTAACACCTTATTGTTTAATAGCCAGTTATAGAGTCTGGGGGAGCTTTTAGCGTAAAGAAAAGCCGATAACAGCGCTAAAGGAGTTACCGGAAGCCCCGGAAGCACAATACCCAGAATAGCAAGCGCCAAGGAAACCGTGCCACCGATGATATAGAGGGCACGCAGAATTCTATTCTTTTTGATCTCCAATTTAACCTCTTTCCCAGACACGGCAATGGAGCGATCCTGCGTAACGGGACGGTTATGAATGTCTGGATTTTGATCCATGAATTGAAATTTTCTTTTAGCTTAAAAATCCATCTGCCGTTTTATTGGCTTTTAGCACCAAATGCCGGGAGTAAAAGTACAAATCATTCTTCTATCTACAAAACCGGAAAAGTCAAAATTCATAAGAAAACATTTTTCATCTTTTGTAATTCATTGAATTTCCATTATCTTTGTGGATATTGTTAAGGTTATAAAAAATCTGCTTTAAATATAATGATGGCTTCTACAGAAGAAAAGAAAAAAAAGATCCGCCTGCTTTTCGTTTGTCTCGGAAATATCTGCCGTTCACCGGCTGCCGAAGGCATTATGGCAAGCATTGTGGAGAAGAACGGACTGCAGGATGTGATCGAAGTGGATTCAGCCGGAACTTCCGGATGGCATGAGGGTGAGCTCCCCGATGAACGTATGCGGTCGCACGGCGAAAGGAGAGGATATGATTTTTGTAGTCCTGCCCGGAAATTCAGACAATCCGATTTCGGCGATTTTGATTATATTCTTGTGATGGACAGGCAGAATTTCGCCAATGTGAAATCAATGGCCACGGTCCGGGAGCAAACAGATAAGATCCACATGATGACCGAATTCTCCCGGCAATACACCTATCATGATCATATTCCCGATCCCTATTACGGCGGTGCATCAGGGTTTGAACTGGTGCTCGATCTGCTGGAAGATGCCTGCGAGGGATTACTGCAAACGATCAAAAAAGAGTACAACCTTTAAAATACGGGTGATCATCTTGTGATATAAAAAAACGGCCGATTTCTCAGCCGTTTTTTTTATACCTAAGTCTCCCTGCTGCCCATCTTACCGGTCTCATTGGTCGGCCGGAAGGATCAAAAACGCTCTTACCTCTGAGAACAGCAGCTACACCACATATAGCGAACTGATGGACTCGTTGTTACATACCCTCATAATAGAGTCGGCGAACATTTCAGCCACAGAAAGGACTTTCACCTTCTCCGATTTCCGGGAATAGGGAATGCTGTCGGTAAATATCATCTCCGTCAGTTTCGACTGATCGACCCTCAACGAAGCAGGATCGGACATCACGGCATGGCTGGCTATCGCCCTCACCGAGTGGGCTCCGCTTTCCATGATCAGGTCGGCCGCTTTGGTAATGGTACCGGCAGTATCCACAATATCATCGATCAACAACACATCCATATCCTGTACATCTCCGATGATCTGCATATCTGATATTTCGTTGGCTTTCTTCCTGAGCTTATAGCAGATCACCATAGGGCAACCGAGGAATTTGGAATAGGCGCTGGCGCGTTTTGTCCCCCCTACATCAGGAGTAGCGATGACCATGTTACTCAGGTCAAGTTGCTTGATATACTCTACAAATACGCCGGAGGCATAGAGGTGGTCTACCGGCACATTGAAAAATCCCTGGATCTGATCCGCATGCAGGTCCATCGTGATCAGACGGTTGATCCCGGCGGCTGCCAGCATATCGGCAATCAGCTTTGCCCCTATACTTACGCGGGGTTTGTCTTTTCTGTCCTGCCTGGCCCAGCCGAAATAAGGGATCACCGCGACGATGGATTTTGCCGAAGCACGTTTTGCCGCATCAATCATCAGCAACAACTCCATAAGGTTGTCGGAACTGGGGAAAGTGGATTGAATAAGGAATACCTGTTTACCGCGGATCGATTCTTCATAAGAAACGGCAAACTCGCCGTCGGCAAAATGTTCAATGATCATGTTACCCAACGGGCAACTCAGACTGTTACATACCTTTTCGGCAAAGTAACGTGACTTACTGCCCGAAAAGATTTTAAATGGTTTCTCCTGCATTATTGATAATTTTCTGAAAAAAATAACTATTTGGATTTGAAAACGATGTAATTGAACCAAAGTTTCGACAAAAGTACAAAAAAGTGAACTCAATAAAGAATATATTATAAAAAAGAAATTCTGTAAATTTCTCCCGAATAAGGGCTGAGCGGTATCCGGGGGGTAGAATCGGAAGAGAACAGCAGCTGCCCGCCCTCTTTGTGCAGCAACGGGGTCAATAGACCCTTTCCGGTATGCTCTATCTCCAGAAACGTGATCGCATGTTGCGGAATAAGAATGCTGCATTCCTGTATGGTGTGGTCGAAATTAGCCACTATCAGCAGCAGATCTTTTTTATCACTTCGCAGGAAGGTAAAGAGACGGGTGGAATCGAATTCCAGGTTTTCATAATTGGCGGGCATCAGATCGTAAAAAAGCCCGCAGGCAAGGGTCGGTTCACTGTTGCATAATGTGATCAATCGCGTGTAAAATTCATGTAACTCCTTCTCTTCGCCGGAGAGCTGTTCATCGTTCCATTGGCCGTTGTTATTCCATCGCCGTAACGTATCAACCGACCAATAGTCGAAGATGGATGTACGTCCGTTCTTTCCGCTGAATCCCTCTTCATCCATCCCCCTTTCGCCGAATTCCTGTCCGGCATAGATCATTACCGGATTTGTATTGGCACAGCAGGTAACGATCATAGCGGCCTTTCCTTTACTTCCCTTTTTCAGGAAATAGTCGGACGCCAGCCGCTGTTCATCGTGATTTTCCATAAAATTAAGCATCCTGTGCTGGATATCGCCGACGTTGTTCAGTGTGAAGGTAATGTCGGAAGAAGGCCTGTAACCACAGGCCACATCGCGCAATACATCATACAGCCCCACCTTGTCGTAAAGATAGTCGAAAGTATTATCAGCCAGAAAATCGCGGTACACGGAAGGATTGTATATCTCTGCCAGAAACAGGATACCGGGAAATCTCTCCTTTACCTGGGGAAGGGCCCACCGCCAGAATGCCAATGGAACCATTTCCGCCATATCGCACCTGAAACCGTCCACATTTTTTTCCGCCCAATAGATAAGTATATTCCTCATTTTTCTCCATGTATCAGGAACAGGATCAAAATGCGTCTTCTTTTCGTTCAGGTAATCCACACCGTAATTGAGTTTCACTGTTTCATACCAGTCGAATTGGGTCGGCCTGTGCGAAAAACAGTCGTTACCGGTCACTTTTGCAGGGAATTCACTGTATGAAAAGCCGGCTGACTTCTCGGGTGAGAGTTGTATTTCCAGCGGTTGGCCGGGAATATAATAATAATTGTTCTGAGGTGAAAAAGCCAGGGAGTTATCATCGTCCTCCCCAAAATCCTTTACTCCCTCCGGCCTGTTGACGGACCGGTAATTTCTGGCCACATGGTTGGGAACATTATCGATGATCACTTTCAGGCCGGCGTCATGTGTCCTTTGGATCAAAGCATCGAACTCCGCTGTCCTGTCGGCTACATTTACCGCCAGATCGGGATCCACGTCGTAATAGTCCCTCACCGCGTAAGGCGAGCCCGCCTTACCCTTGATAATCTCCGGATATTCTTCAGGCAGGCCGTAAGCCGTATAATCGGTGGTGGAGGCATGTGCCAATACCCCGATATACCAGATATGGGTATAACCGTTCGCTTTGATCTTTTGTAATACAGCATCGGAAATATCATTGAATTTTCCTGTTCCGTTCTCTTCAAGGGTGCCATTGATTTTATTGGTAGCAGCAGCGTTCCCGAATAATCTGGGTAACAGTTGATAAATAAACGGTTTCCGGTTCATTGTGCGTTCAGGTTTTCCGGGTTTTGTGATTTATTTTTTCCCCTGATCCGGAGAAGTTGCGCATGTATTTTCCGGGTCAGTGCATAATGCCTGTGACACTTTCTGACAATCTCCCATGATTCGTTCTTACTCATTGTCAAGGCGGCGTAATGATATCCGGCCTCCATGATCTTTAGCTGATTCTGCAGGTCGAACATGGAATACTTTTCTATCCCTTTGGTCTCGATCAGTATATCGCAGTATGCCTTATCGAGAAGGGTGTTGGAATTTGACATCAAATTGAATGTCCGCTCCAGCATTCTCCGGATATTGTATTTTTCCGGGGGCGGCAGCATCAGGGAGACATTTACCCCGATCACATATTTACATTTCTTACGGATGACCGAAACAGGGAAATTTTTCAGCAATCCCCCATCCACATAGGGAACATCATGGATCATCTGCGGATGAAATACAATAGGGATGGTACAGGAAGCGACTACCGCATCCACCAGATCGTCCCCGTTGGAGAAAGTGACGGTGGAAGCCCTGTTCCAATCGGTAGTCACTACATAAAACGGTATTTGCAGTTCTTCAAAACGGGTAGCCCTGAGATTCTTTTTTAAAAAATTGTGTAACCCGGCACTTTTAAAAAAACCGGTTGTGGGTATCGTGAATTCCACAAACTCCCGGAATTCCTTTTTCCGGAAGAGTTCTACTATCTCATCGGGATGATAGCCGTCAGCATAAAAAACACCGGCAAGCGCTCCTGCACTGGTCCCGGCGATTACATCAGGTTTCAGTCCGCATTTTTCCAGCACTTTCAGCGCTCCCAGATGGGCAAACCCTTTAGCACCGCCTCCACTCAGGGCATAACCTAAAAAATGATCGTAACTTTTACTGAAGATTGCCATGATCTCATCTCTTTTCTCCTACAAATATGCCAACTTTTTTTTGATTTTTCAATCCGATGCCCAACTTATTACGGAGCAGTATTCATCCTATCAAACAGAATACCCGTTAAACGGCATGGTCATCCTTGAGTGCCGGGGGGCCATTGCGGTCTAACTCCTCCCGTAATTCCCTTATGGTTTTTCCGGACAGCGGGTGAACGAGGTCAGGCGCAATTTCGAATAAAGGGTCAAGCACAAAAGAGCGGGTGTGAAACCGAGGGTGCGGAACGGTCAGTTCCGGCGTATCGATCACCAGATTACCGGCCAGTATCAGGTCGATATCGATGGTCCTGTCTGCATACCGACCGTTTTTACTTTTATCGGCTCTTCCTGTCTCTTTCTCAATTTGTTGGGTAATTGCGAATAGTCTATAAATATTCATATCAGTGACCACTTCGCAAACACAGTTGACAAATAGGTTTTCCGACTGGAATCCGAGGGGTATGGTTAAATGAAAAGCGGAAAGGGAAATAATACTCCCTATCCGCTCCTCAATTTTATCCAAAGCCTCTTCTATATTTTTCTGCTTGTCACCGAGATTGGAGCCCAGTGCTAAATATACGTGATTCACTTCGCTTTGCTCGTGTTATTCGTTCACTTTGTTTACGTTATTCAACTCTGTTATTATTCGCAGGGCTCCGTGCATATTCATTCGCTCCGTTCATGTTATTACCGAATAAGTACTGAATGTTTGCGATAAGCAAATAACTATCGAATAACA
>NZ_CALNAT010000196.1 GCF_937873925.1 uncultured Proteiniphilum sp.
AGTTAATAGTCCAGTTTGCGCTCCATGCAGGCTGCATGTCTTGATTCCATATTCCCTGAAGATTGGAGGGTTGTGAACCCTCACGAGAACACGAAATCAGCAAATAACGGCCAAATTGAAAATAGAGAGCTGTAAGAGAAGGATCATTACCCGGTTTGTATTGGGCTATCCGTTTGTTTATGGGCAACAATGACTCCGGAGAATCACCAAGATTGATACTTACACGTCCAAACAATTCTGCATAGTCTTTCAAATGCGCTTTGTACAACACCGAATATTTCTTTGCTCCTGCTTTTTTAATATATTGCTCACAAATGGCCTTTTCATTCTTACCTTCTTTGTAAGGATCCTTATCGAAGCCATTGAAACTGGTTGCTGCTGCATAAATTAGCGTTACGGAAGATGCCTCATCTACTTGCAATTTATTTTCTTTAGCGGTGATTTTGCCATCAGATTCTGTAACCATGAGTCTGCATTCAAAACGCGTTCCTTTTTCGTCTTCATAAACAGGTGGATGCACACCCGTATAATTAGGATCTGTATGACATGGAGCTTGTCCGTTAATTATGACTTGATTTTTCTCAATTCTTGCTGTATGCCTTATTTGGCTTTCTAAACCTACAGTAAACCCAATTGAGTTTTTTTTATCAGAAGTGATGCGCATTACAATTACCTGATCGGGGAACGATGCAAATAATTCACGTTTGTAATTTATCCCATTTTGAGTATAAGTTAGAGTTAAGACGCCTCTGTTTAAATCCAGCTCTCTTCGATAATTGGAAACATCTCCCGTCATGGACCAGTTAAGCAAAATATCAGCCAAAGGCATGTAATTTTGGTTCCAGGGACCTAAAAGATGTTTATTAATCAAATTTTGTGCTTCTTCGGTTTTCTCTTCGAGCAATAACTGTCTGATTTCGGGTAAGTGCTTATGTGTGCCCGGTCTTTGCAAATCTCTGGGTTCACCGCTCCAAAAGGTGTCATCGTTAGTTCGTATGGTGTCCACTTTTACTCCACCATATATCATTGCACCCATACGTCCGTTTCCTACAGGAGTTCCTTCATACCAAGAGTCAGCAGGACTATCCATGTACATAACGCTAGACGATGGAACAATTGCTGTTTTCTTTGTTACTTCGCATGATATACTTAGAATAAAAAAAGCACAACATGCAGCTTTAAGGATAATGGAATTCATATATTCGTATTGTATGTCTAATTTTTTAAATACTAATTCGCATAAATAATAATTCGTTTCATCTCTATTTCTTTTGTACAGAATTTTCATTTTTCATCTTTTATTATGTAATTACTTCAATATTCGTATACTTATTACATCACCCTTTTCAGTTTGTAAATTAATAGTCTTGTCATGCATCTCCATTATTGACGTATGAGAGTTTTTATCAAGAGAAAGTTTTTTATTTATAATCCATGGTAATTCTACTTGAATACTTCCTCCGACTTCACTTATAATCTCAACATATTCTATCATTCCATCTTTTAAAGAAGCGCTGATTAGAAAACCTCCTTTTGTCCTAAGGGTATGAAATTCAGCATCAATATTCTTAGACCAATTTGGGAATAATTTTATTAAATTATTATTATAGCTTTGTAACAGACATTCATTTATTACAGCAGGTAATGCAAAATTTTCAAACCATATTCCCATATTGTCCATGTACCCATAATTGCTCAAGTCATTATATCTTCCGTTTACTTGCAAAACTCTGTCAGAAGCAGTACCATTAGGCAATAAACAATAAGATATTTGTCTTTTAAATTTATCCAAATCAAGCATTCCAATACGTGCTGCTTGAAAATTTAACATGATGAGGTCGTTTCCTCCTTCATTTTGTTGGTTTCTAAAAGAGTTTCTTACTATATCCACAGATTCAGGCTTTGTATAAAACTCATGATCTTCACCTGGAAAAACTGCAAACAGAGGTAGTGGCACATTATAAACAACGTTACTGAGTTCACTTGGTGTTGAAACAAGAACTTCTCCATATTCCTCAGAAATGGCTGTGGGATATTCCGGATAATTTAATAATATATCATTAATATCGTCAATTAGTTTTTTCTCCTGAAGATTCTTATCTAAAATATTTGCCGCCTCAATAAAAGCTTTAAAAATAAATTTGGTCAGAGAAAGATCAACATTGCAATCATAGTTGTTCTTAAATCCGGGGCGTAATCCATATAATTCCGGAGGCACGGTTGAAAAAATGTGATAATTATTGTCACCCCATTGATTTCCACGAGCTACAGGCCTTTTCATATAAGCCACTAAAAATTCTACTGCAGCTTTAATAGGTTCAAATGCCCTGTTCTTAAGAAAATCGACATCTCCACTATAAAGGTAGTGCCACCATAATCCCTGTACTGCCCATGGAGTTTCACTAACTTGCCAGCCCCATGTAGGAACAGGATATGGATTGATACTCATTTCTACTGGATATGCGCTATGGGGAAAAAAGGCTCCGGGTAAATTATAATATTCTTCTGCCCATTTTTTACTTATATTCATTAAAAATTCAATCAATTCAACATAAGAAAGATTCTTATCAAGATGATTACTCGAGTAGGTTAACCAAAAGGGTTGTTGCGTATTATAATTCATATGATAATCCCCATGCCACGCAGTGCCTATATTCCTATAACTCCAATTCGCAAAAAGCCCGGGTGTGCTGACTCCCTTTTTAACTGCGCAATTAAAAAAATAGAGATTGCGATACCATATCTGCTCTAAAAAATCATCATTTATAAAAACGCCAGATTTTTTCCAATATTCTTCCCAAACAAGATTGTTTTTTAGAAATTTATTATCAAAATCCGTATCATTTATTTTGACGACTGTATTATCGACAGTGTTTAAATCAGAATATAATCCTTCTTCTAATGAAACACACCCCAGCAGAAATCCGTCCTCTTTTGGAAAAGAGACTTCCAAAGGATTCATATCTTGTAAAACTCCACTCCAGTTTATTTTTTTTGTTTTTTCCAAAGTTGAATAAAGGTATCCTGATAATCTAAAGAATTTGTCTTTAGGATGCCTTATTTCTTTATTATAGTTTTCAGGCTCTTCGAATGGTAGAATTTGCAAAAAAGACACATAGCCCAGATCAAGGTTTTCTTGAATTTTAAATTTTGGAAACTCAGTCGGTGTCTCAGGATCTGGAATTAGCCTTACTCGGTCAAATATATTCCGATATAAATTATTATCTTGGTCCACTAAACGAATCAACAGTTTATCTTCTGACATATCTATAAAAAGCTGGAGAGTAACACTATCTCCATTTGCAACCAAGATATAAACTTCACACATTCCATTAGAAACATCTAACTTATGACCTAATAATTCGGCCTTTCTTCTGTCAAATCCTAATAATAGAGAGCCACAAGGGAAAGGACGCGGATAGGGTTTTCTATAATTTTCCTGTGTCATATTACTATATTCAAGATACCATTTATCTTCAGTAAGTAATTTCAAAGTATCGGGAATTAACTTTATCTTATTAAAAACTTCATTAAAGGTTCCTATTTTAGCCTTGTTATTTTCGGATACTCTGATATCCCAAACATTGTTATGCCCAAAGTGTACAAGTACCCCATCAGGTCGTGTAGTGACAACTGCTCCCATACCTCCATTGCCCAACAACGCACCTTCGAAGAAATTTGTAGCCGGCTTTTGTATTTCAATTGCATGTAACTTTGCTCTTTGATAGGAGGATAAACTCTTTTGGGCAGGACAAAAAGTGTTTAATAAAAAGAAAAAGAAAAAAAACAATAAATTTCTCATTCTTGTTGAATTTTTTAATTGTCAATAACTACATTTTTTTAATTATAGGGAGAGCAGATAATAATATCATCTTTTCTTGAGGCAGGCGTCACTTCTAATGACTTTATCTCACCTTTTACCACTTTCCCCGTAATTATAGTGTTTTGGGGAGCATGTAGTTTAAAATTGATATCCCATTCTTCAGGCCATGCCGGTAACAGGTAAATTTTATCAGAATATAAATCAGTTTGCAATAACATTGACTGGAATGCTTTCATCAATACTCCCCCGTGATCCTGATCGGGAACCCAATCGTAGTTAGGACCCCAAAAGGCCGGGAACCTGGAGTTTTTATCAAAAGTTGTTGCCCTGGCCACTATATTGTCTTTTGCCTGGTCGGTCAGTCCCAGATAGGCCATAAAAATATCATCTTGTCGCCAACCCGAATTTCCTTTATCGGATCGTAGTTTTAATGCGTTCATTGCCCAATCGATATTAGGTTTGTCTATCGAATAAAGCCTAAAAGGAAAGATTGCATATAGTTCGGGATTTTCAACATTCCTTTTATTACTAAAAATTCGAGCCGGAGCAAGTGTTGTTCCTAATTCTGTTTCATGAACCGGAATATCGGGTATTCTGTTTTTGATTGTCTCCCAAAAATCGATATTTGTCCTTTTAATTTCTGAGTCAGGAAGCTGTAAGAGTCGTTGAGTTATGTTCCTTAAGCCTGCAATTTCAGGCAAAGGATCAGTACAGTCCCACCAGGTTTCCAAAGCCTGGGAAGGATTCATAACCCATTTTCCTTCTTCATTTATTTTATAATAGTTGTCAAAAAACTTCATTACATCATTGGCAACCGGAATTATTTTCTCTTTTAAGAAAACCTGATCGGATAAGAAGTCATAATAATCGAGCATCATATGAACTAACTCCGGCCCTGCTACCCATTCCCATTTATGCCATCTGCTATCCTGCAGCTTATCTGCACGCTCTTCCATTTTTATCCAACCATAATCATTTGTAAAACAAGATCCCCAGAAATACATGCATTCAGGGAAATAGGCACCCTCAAAATTGAAATACTTATTGGTTCTGTATTTACACAGATTATAAATATCATCCGCATACATCTTAAAAAAAGGTTGGATAAGATCAAAATCTCCTGAAGTATTCAAACTGATATAGGGCAGCCGGGTGTTCTGCCACCAATATCCAGGCCCCCAACGGCGATAGTCGGGGTCTCCGGAGGTTCCTTCCGCGGGTACTGTGAAAATTGACCCATTGAATTTAATCGGATAATTTCCTCTTCCTGCCGATGCTGTGATAAATCTTTGAAGCGCATACCCCCTTGATACGAAGAATGCACTGCTATCATCAGGGTTTGAAACTTCATTATTCGTGGCATCCATCCAGCTTCTATCCCAGAATTGAACCCACCATTCCTTATGTTTCTTGTCTCTTTCCCTAAATGATTTCGAAGCGATTTCCCTGGATAACACCTCTATTTCATTTTGCCATTCTTCGGGCAGGGAAGGATGTTTTGTCAAAACATATATTTCAACTCTTGCATCTTTTGATGTAGACGTCCGCAGTTCGTAATCACTGACTTTTTCGCCTTTTGTCCCTTTAATAATTGCGCCAAAAGTGCGATGAAGGATAGGGTCTGTCTCAAAAAAGCCTGATAGGCCTTGCAGTTCGTTGGTAATATCAAATCCAACCGATTTTTTGTTATGGTGCAGCCAGCCAATATAATGGTTGTTTCCATCTATTACCTGATCAGGCTCAACAATTACACGCTCATTTAAGAGACCCGGCTTGGAGCGGTTTTCCAGTAAGTCACTTGCACTTACTTCAGGTAAATCATAAGGTTCGGTTCTCCAAGATTCCATGTTCGCACTGAACTGGACCGGTGTGTCACCGTGGGAATCCACATAAATAACCGGGTTGTTGGCATCGACCCAAACTGAAACACCTATATTGTGCTTTTTCCCCTGCAAATTTCCCTGAGAGGTGATGATAATTTTACCGCTCAACAAGTCTAGTTCTTGTTTAAAATCGCAATCATCAAAAATAATTTGAGGTTCAGTTTTAATTCTGACCTTTCCTACTTTCAGCAATCTCCCGTTATCACCCCATGAGTCGGTTTTACCAATGTAAAAACATATATCCCCTGTTTGTTCTACCCATACGTTCAATCCGATTTCTCCATTTCCTACGGGCATTGAGCCGGAGTGATCAGGGGAAGGAGAAGTCCAGACAACATTATATTTGTTTATAGAGGAATTTATTGATTTTCCAGTATATGCTTCTGCACAACTTATGAAAATCATTACAACAAAAAAATAGAAAATAAACCTTTTTTTCATCATATCTGAATAGGTTTGAAGAATAAATAGCTCAACAAGTCTTTATTTAATTAAAAAATCATTGTTAATCTTTAGGATCTTGTTGAGCTATCGTTGTTATTATTTACTATTGTTAGTTCAAATCAGAATTAATTGTATCCGGGATTTTGGACGAGATTATCATTCACATCCATTTCACTTTGTGGAAAAGGTAATAAATAATGTTTTGACGGATCAAATTGCCTTCTTTTTCCGCCCGGATCTACAAGCGTTGGGATATAGGTTTCCGCTGTTTTCCATCTTTTTATGTCACCCCACCTTATTCCTTCTAACGCAAATTCAACCCGTCTTTCGTTTCTTATCCGCTTTCTCATTTCATCTTTTGATAACCCCGTGGGTAGCTGCGGCATGTTGACCCTGTCTCTGACTTTATTAATTGCGTCATAAACAGAAGCGTCGGGGCCACTTACTTCATTTCTGGCTTCTGCATACATTAATAATACATCTGCATATCTTAAAAGTATCCAATCCTGATCGCTTTGGGTACTATAATTGATTGGCAATGCATCCCAATTGCAATATTTTACCGGACTGTAACCTGTTGCAGAAACGGCATTGTAATTAAACCCGACTTTCTGCCCGGCAGAATTGTAAACCGAATCTTCAAACGCTTTTATTGTCATCAACAGTCTTGGGTCACGGTTTAACCTCCAGTTCGAAGGATCATATAATGGAGATATGTCTATGGGTTTTCCGTCGGCACATTCATATGCATCCACTAATTCTTGTCGGGGTTCAACTACAGCATGCCACGACCACCTGATATCCAGATCACTATATATATCCGGATTTAAATACCTGGTTGAAAAAATGATTTCAGGATTATTTTTCTGCCCACTGGATAAGAATAAATTCCGAAAGTCGTTATATAGACTAAATTTCCCATCGCGTATTATTCGATCTGCAATTTCAGCCGATTCCTGCCATTTTTGATTATGTAGTAAGACTTTTGCTTTCAGCGTCATTGCCGAGCCTTTCACTGCATGCCCACTTGAGTAAGTTTTATCAGGCAAATTTGCGATTGCAAAATCCAGGTCTGAAAGTATCTGGTTTACAACTTCTTCCTTTGTGCTCTGTTTAACTTTTGCTTCTTCAATGGTAACAGGGCTTGTATAAAGCGGGACTCCGCCATAATGTTCAGTGAGGGTGAAATAAAAGAGAGCCCTCAGAAAACATACTTCTCCTTTATATACATTCAATGTTTCTGTACTTATAGGAGTTTTTTCAATATTTTCAAGAAAAAAATTACAAGAACTAATTCCGGCATAGCAATTTGAGTAAATATAACTTACAATTCCGCCTGAATTGGGTTCAATATTTCCTTGTGCAATATTTATAATTGAATGCCCCTGGTTTCCACACACATCGCCTGCCATAATATCAAATTCGGTATCTTTATGGGTAAAAGTGAAGGCTCGAAGCCTTGAATATACACCGGTAAGTGCCATTTTTGCTTCTTGTTCATTCTGCCAGAAAGTTTCACTGGATATCTGATTAAGTGGATTTTTGTCAAGAAAATCGGAACACGACAAAGATATCAATGCTATAATTCCAACGGCAATAAATTTCATATATTTCATTTTTAACATAATATCATGAATTAAAGTTTTATTTTAATACCAAATGCATAAGTCGTTAGTTGGGGATATACGCTATATTGAGTTGTCAAGCCTGACCTTTCAGGATCTGCACCCGGATAGCTTGTAATCGTAAACAAGTTATCGCCCGAGAAATACACCTGGGCATTTTTCAGACCTATCTTTCCACTAATGTGCTGTGGTATGTTATACCCGATTCTTAGGTTTTTCAAGCGAAAATAAGAAGCATCGTGTAACCAATATGTGGAAGCAGTGCCCATAATTGGCTGATAAGTAGATTCGAATATGGCAGGATATTTGTTTGTTGAACCTTCTCCGGTCCATCTGTTTTTAACAAAATCTTTTGTTGGGGGCGAACCTTGCGTGTAAGGGGTAAATCCCCATCCGGCATGCGTTCCTCCAAGATAATTTTTAATTCCTTCTATGCCCTGGAAAAAAACAGAAATGTCAAAGTTCTTCCAAAAAACATCGATAGATCCTCCGTAATAAAACTTCGGATATGCGCCATCAACTACGACCCGGTCTTCAGCGTTAATGACACCATCACCTGCATCCGGGACCCCGTCGTTATTGGTATCAACAGTCAACTGGTCTTTGTATTTTAAATCTCCTGGCTTGGGACCAAATGGATGCCTCGGGCTATTATCAATCTCTTGTTGATTCTGGAAGATTCCATCCCATTCAATTAAATAATACGAACCATAAGGAAGGCCTTCCTGGACTGTAGTTGTCCCGTATGAAGGGCTTATAATTTTTACTACTTCATTTTTATAGGTGGAGAAATTCAGGGATGCATTGTACCGGACTTTTCCGACGTTGTTCCGGTGTCCCAACTCAAAATCCCAGCCGGTGTTTTTCATCTGTCCCCCATTCACGGTCGGAGCGGATAATCCTATACTGGCAGGTACCGGAATACCATATAGAATACCATCGGTAAATTTATTGTACCAGTCGGCAGTCAGAGAGAATAATCCGTTTTTTATATTGAGATCCAGACCGAAGTCAGTGATGGTAGTTGTTTCCCATTTCAGTTTTTTGTCAACAAGCCTTGTCAATCTTACGCCCGATTCCAAATCATCGAATGCGTACGAGGTGGTTGACAAGACGTCCTGATATGGATAGGTACCCACATTCTGATTTCCCAACTTTCCCCACGATGCCCTGAACTTCAGGTCATCCAGCCACGACGTTTCTTTCATAAATGATTCTTCTGAAATTCTCCAGGCAGCGGACGCAGATGGAAAAAATCCCCAACGGGTATCGGGTGCAATCCGGGAAGTCCCATCGTATCGCGCGTTCGCCTCAAATAAATACTTATTCTTATAATCGTAAGTGATCCGTCCGAATAACGATTGTATAGCCCATTCAGAAGCAGTACCCGATGTGGATTGGTTCAATGATGAACCCGCGTTTAATTCTTTCAGATTGTCCGTCGGGAAATACATTCTTGATCCTGCAAGCGTTCTGTAAAGATACGACTCCTGGTTGTAGCCGACTAAAACGCCCAAGTTATGAATAGAGTTAAATGTATTATTATAATCCAGTGTTGAATAAAGGGTGGTCAGGTTTGAAGTCCATATATTATCTCTTACTCCCAGATTCCATACCGCACCATCATGCGCATACGATCCATCTTTAAAGTAATAATTGCTAACGGCATGTTCGTGGTTCTTCTGGAAATTATAATTGAAGTTAAATGCACCTTTAGTCTGCCAGTTCAAATTATTGGTCAGCTTCACATTTGCATAAATCTGCGGCCTTACATTATAATTATTGGTGACATTCGAACCTTGCGCTATGATGGAAGCAGGATTTCTCACTGTCCACTCGGCGATGGAAGAACTGTATCTTGCGACGTAACCTGTTGAGCCATCCGGTAATGTCATTGTCGGTGTGTAATTCGGGCCCGGCCCAAAAGCATGCATCACAAAATAAGCCTCATTATGGGCACCTTGCACATCTTGGGTAATATCCCTTCTCATACCCTGGATGTTTCCTCCCAAAGTAAACCAATCTGTTACTTTTGTATCAACAGATAGCAGTAAATTATACCTTTTGAAGTCATATAAATCTACGATACCCCCCTGATCCAGGTAACCCAATGCTAAATTAAAAGAAGTCTTCTCGTTCCCCCCACTTATACCAAGATGATGATTGTGTACAAATGCAGTTTTAAAAATATAATCTACCCAGTTGAAATTGGGATAATTAACCGGATCGTCCGGGTTATTCCTAAAAGCGTTTATTTCTTCCTGTGTAAAATATTGGGATTTACCCGACCGTTTATTTGCTTCATTCCACAATTCCATATAATCCGCTGAATTAGTTAAAATATCAGGCAGACGTGTTGCCTTATGGGCTTCTAAACTCACATGATATTCAACAGATACATCCTGGATCTTGCCGGTTTTTGT
>NZ_CALNAT010000197.1 GCF_937873925.1 uncultured Proteiniphilum sp.
GTATCGTTGAATGTCTTCCCGTCCTGCATCACCACCCCGCACATCTCACGCCATTGGCGCAGGTTAACCAGGTTGACGTTCATCCCGCCCATCCTTATATCCCCGTAAGTGGGTTTATACAACCGTACAAGCAATTTCAACAGGGTGGACTTCCCGCTGCCACTTCCGCCGACAATGGCCGTTATCTTGTTTTCGGGTATCGTGAGGAAAACGTTCCGTAAGACCGGGGGGCTGTTCACGGTGTACTGGAAATGGACGTTTTGCAGCGTGATCGTCTTGTCGTCGGGAAGGATTGTCGTGTTTGTACCGATAGTCAACAGTTCGTCCTCGTCTTCCAGCTGGCGGATCTCGTTGATGCGCAGGAAACTGATCCTGGCGTATTGTCCCGACACGATGAAGTTGATAAACTGGATCAGGGGACCGTTCAGCATGCCGATGATGAATTGCGTGGAGATCATCACCCCGAACGTGATTTCCCCGTTGATTACCGCGACGGCACAGAAGAACACGATACCCATGTTCTTTATGCTTTCGATGAACTGCGCTCCCAGGTTCTGGGCATTGGTGACGGTCAACACCCTCTTGTTGACATGGTATAGCCGCGCCTGTATCTCCTCCCATTTCCACCGGCGGTATTTCTCGTAATTGTAGATCTTGATGTCCTGTATGGCCGATACCGTCTCCACCCAGTAGCTCTGGTTCCTGGAAACCAGTTCGAAGTATTCCCAGTCCAGTTTCTTGCGGATGCCCAGGAACAGCAATACCCATATGACATATAGTATGGAGCCGGCAAGGAATATATAGAAAATAACGGCGTTGTATACCAGCAGGATTATGGCGAAAAGGACGAACGTGAAGGCCGAAAAGACAAGCGCCAGGGAATTGTTCATGATGAAATTACGGATACGCTCATGGTCCTGCGCCCGTTGCAGGATATCCCCCAGCAGCTTGTTCTCGAAGAAGGTGACCGGCAGCTTCATCAGCTTTATCAGGTAGTCGGATATCAGGGCAATGTTCACGCGCGATGTGATGTGCATCAGTATCCAGTCCCGCAGCACATTGAAGACCATCACGCTGAGCAGGATGGAGATGTTGCCGACAAGCACCATGTTGATGAAGTTCATGTCGGAGGTCTTGATGCCCACGTCGATCACCGCCTTGGAGATAAACGGCAGTACTCCCTGCAACAGGGTTACCACCAGCATGATGATAAAGACAAGTGAAAAATTGTTCTTGTAGGGCAGGAAATATTTCAGGATGCTGGAGAAACTGTTTTTCCGCTGTTCCCTCTGGGCTTTCGAGTCCTTGAAATCCGCTGCCGGTTCCACGGCAAGCAGTACCCCCTGTTTTTCATCTTTCGGGTAATACCCATAATCCGATGCAACAACTCTGCATCCTCTGCTTGTGATTTATTGATAAACGGAATGATCCTTAAATCAGAATCAGAGTCATTCAAGTCAGGATTGCATCCTATAATCGTAAGCGTACAATTGAAATTTCTTTTTTTCAACAGATTGAATGTTTCAACAGCTTTATCCCCTCCTTTCCTTTTCCAATCTTTCCCAATAAATAACAAATTACAATACTCTACATGTGAAGTTTGGATATCTCTCACCCTAGGTTCTTTCATTATATTTGCGCCAAATTCCACAACCTCTATTTTGGAAGGATCTGCTCCATAATGGGTTATTGCATTTTCCTTTGCCCACTGGGAACTGTAAATAATGCAGTCAGTATTTAAAATAGCCCTTTTCTCAATGTCATCCAATAACCGGATAGTTTTGTCATGAGTAATTCCCCATGATTCCCTGATCAGGTCAAACGTGGTATCTCCTATATACACAATCGGTATATTCACACACAAATGGGCTATAAAAAAACAATCTCGGGCAATAATCATATCAAACTTGTTGTGTTTGTGTAAAGTGTCCAATATCATTTCTGCAAACAACTGAGAATATAGTTCCGGAATAAAGGGTTTATGAATCTCATTCTCTTTGTAATGTTTTTGCCTTGTTTTTTCCAAAATATCACCGCCGATCCATTCCACCTCATGCATTTGCTGTAACGATCGGAAAATATAGTACAAAGTCCCCGACCAATAGTTGATATTATTAGGGTTGAGACTGGAGAGAAAAGCAATTTTCATTCGGATTAGCTATTTATTTTAAAAAATTATGCTATGATGTATGGATATGTCCTTATTATATTGATATATAGAGTATCCGTGAATTTATTTTTCTGTACGAATACTCTCAATTTTATACTCACCGTCATGAGCTATCAATGTAACAACAATGGCCGTCACTAACTTTCCTTGTTTGTAACTTATCTGAAAAGTATTTTCATTCAAAGGTATATATGTCATGGAAGGAAGCCACAAACAGTCAAAATCAAAACTATCAATCAATAGGTCATAATTTAATAAACCATCTAATAATTTGTATTCATTTACTGCCTCTTCGAACTGTCCCAAGGCATTGGGAGTGAGATATGCGGTACGCAGCGCCTCAAGTCGCGCGAGCAGACCTTCTGTCATACTATAATACAGGGATGTATAGGTAGCATAAAAGGTCTCCAGCGTTGATTCGGGTGAACTGTTATCTATGGGCTGTTGGGGTATGTCTGCACATAACAGTGTATCCCCGTACAGGGAACCATTCCATTCAGGCGTAATATAATCGATCATATAACGCCCGTCAACGAGAGTTATTTTTAAGGGGATATTCGTGTTACTCCCCTCATCATTCTTATTCCATTTATAATTGACCATATACCAATTGTTTCCCATGAATTTCACATTTAACGTCTCAAATGCAGTCTCGTTGAAATCCTGGGCACGAATAATTGGATCAGCTCCTGTCATTGAACCCACTCTATCGATTTTCTCTATCAGTCTTTTAGTCAAATATTTTTTCATAATCACTTCTGCGTCCTGATGTGTACCGTATAAATGATTTACTGTATAGCTTCTATAAAAATCTTCAACTACACGGATAGCCTCTTGTCCGGGAACCGTATCCTGAATTATAACTGTCGTTCCTATTCTATATACTGTTTGACTATTCTGTACAACGGCAGAGAAAAGGGATGAACAAGACAAGAATAATAAAAATATTATTTTTTGTTTCATAGTTTATCTTATTTATGGATTATACCGAAGAACAATATAATCAGGGTTATTTCTATATGCTGATCCTCCAAACATATCAGTTTGTACGCATTTATAGTCTTCGGCATGCTCATAATATTCATATCTTAAAGCATGCTTTTTTGTAAAATCATGACGCATAATGGATGTGGAATTAACGATCAGGTTATTCTTTAAAAGATGGAGCAATGGCGATTTCAATATGCCGGATATGGTTCTTGAAACAGTTCCTTTCGAAACACCTTTTCCAAACGGAGACATCCAGGCGCTACACACGGTAATATCTGGCTCCTCCTCCATTATTGTCTGTTGTATCTTAAGCCGGTCGATATGCATGATATCATCGGCATCCATGCGGGCAATATATTTCCCTTTTGCAGTATCTATCCCGATGTTCAATGATCCGATAAAATCATGTTTGTTTTCAATTACTTTTATCCGTTTGTCTTTAAAAGACCGGATAACGGAAAGGGTATTATCGGTGGACCCGTCATCCACAATGATATATTCAAAATCAGAAAACGATTGTTTCAATGTGCTTTCTATCGTTTCTGCGATATATTTTCCGGCATTGTATGCCGCCATTACTACAGATATTTCAGGCATATCCGGTTCCTCCTGTCATTTTTTGATATACTTCTACTGTTTGTTTTATCATGCGCTCCAATGTAAATTTGTTTTCGTATAATTGCCTCGCATTCTGTCCTAATTGTATTCTCAGCGATCTATCCTCAATCAGCGCAATAATTTTTTCCGACATTTGTTGAGTGTTAACTGAAAGCCCTCTGATCGTTGAAAAACAGGTGTCCACTTTCAAGGCGTTCAGATTATCGGTAAACATTTCATCCAACCCGTCAACGGCTGTCGTTATAACGGGAAGTCCGAACATGGCCATCTCGATAGCCACATAACTCGACTGCTCTTGCAGCGAAGCGATAATTCCCGCGTCACTCCGGGCATAGTACTCCTTTAATTTATCGAAAGGAATTCTGCCCAGTATATTCAGGGATAAATCTTTGTTTCCTGCCTTAATATTTTCAGCCTGAAGTGGAGAGACTTTTCCGGCTATCGCCAGTGAAACCATATAACCTCTTTGCTGCACTTTCCGCATTGCATCCAGAATATATTTCAATCCTTTACTTGGAGACAAAACACCTACATAAAGTAATTGAAAAATCCGGCTGTTTCTATTTTCCGTTCTTTCGCTTTTTTCCCTAAAGTCGCCCATCCCATTGGGGATTACGGATATTTTATCGCTGGGGATAGCTATTGAATTTTTCAGAAAATCCTTTGCACAGTGCGTTACACAAATAATACGGTTGGCATCGGTATAAGATTGGATCTCGCTATGGTTCGTGACAAATTTGTCCTTATCTGCAACTTGCTCCTTTTTTATATATATAAGATTAAACAATTCGTTGAACTTTTGAATATTGCTGTTATACAGCCCTTTCCATGGAATACAATGCAAATGTGTTATTATCTTACATCCTGTTTTCGTTCTGATAAAAATGGCTAAATCTATTAAATTGAGTGTATGGATATGTATAATGATATCTTTCTTGTTTTCGAACAAATACCTGATGATCCGGTAAACCTGTTCATTGTATTTGTTTATCCAGAATTTTTGTGCAATAATTTCGTTGAATTGTTGCGGCAGAGGGATTGTGATTTTGGTGTAAGACGGTGTTTGTTCCTTGGAATGAAATAGAATGAATGGATCATGCCTCAAATGGATCCAATAAACACGGATGAACGGACAGTCCCGTAATCCTTTCAGCAATGTTCCCATATAACGGTCGACTCCAGACGTGTTACCGGCATGGGACATATCCATCAAAAACAGGTTTATCGGTTCCATCTATTTTATGGCTTACAAAAATGGTATACGCTTCCGCTTTACTTTATCTGCATTACGATATATCCAATAGAGCAGGAAACGGGCGATCCCCGATTGGTATCCTGCGACAAAACAATCCGTCCCGGTAGCAGACAATACATTCCTTTCCAGAACAGACTGCGGAATACCGTCGAAAAGATCCTTCTCTAACAGTTTTATCTGTTCCTTATATAAATCCTCATCCTGCCGCAACAAGTAAAGTAAATCGACCCGTTGCGCAAGCGACATGGTCTCGGAATATAGGTTTTCCAGGGCAAAAATCCGGTTTCTCCCCGCCACTTCTTTTAATCGGATATCGATCTTGCTCGTAGCTATATTTTCTAAATAATATCCTATTGTAAAAT
Source organism: uncultured Proteiniphilum sp. (assembly GCF_937873925.1). Classification (GTDB taxonomy): domain Bacteria; phylum Bacteroidota; class Bacteroidia; order Bacteroidales; family Dysgonomonadaceae; genus Proteiniphilum. The sequence continues at coordinate 5,396 of NZ_CALNAT010000197.1, forward strand.
TTGATACCACTTTGTTTTGGGTAAAAAGCCGCATATATATATCTGACGCATCGGATGAGAATGGGAAGTTCCGGCAAACAGCGGCTGCCTTCAAATACGTTTCAAAGAAAGCGACATATTCTGTTTTCAAATAGATTTTTTGTTTTTTATCGATGGTAGAAGCATATTCCTCTAATAACCGTAAGGCCGTATCAGCAAGAAAAGTAAGCAACGAGGCTGTGTGTTGGTACTTCCCGTCGTAAGAAAGTAATGAATCCAAAAAGAAAATGACTTTAATATTATGCCTGACAAATTTTTCTTTATCGGTTTCCGTTGTTTTTAATCTTTTAATGTATCCTTCTATTTTCCTTTGCTGAGAGTCGAACAGGTCTTCAAAATCAGCTTCGACAAATTTGTTCTGTATCAGGTAGAGTAATACGTATCCGATTCCGGAGAGTCCATTTTCAAACCCGATATCTTCGTTTTTGGTCAACAAGGATTCCTGCAGTAATTCAAATGCTTGTTCTTCAATGTATTCGTCTTGTAAAAACCGGGCTATTTCAAAAAAACACAAAGAGATGCCTGCTTTTCCATTGTATAAGCCGGACGAATTGACCGAATAAGCGTTTAATAGCAGATAATCAATCAATTTCGATATGTTTGTCCCAGCAAGCATAATCGAAAAATTCAAGAGTTACAAATATTTTTGCAATATCAATAAAAAAAATTAGATGTAGCACAGATTAAAGTTAATATTACATAAGTTAAGTTCCACAAGTTTTTAATGAAGAATAGTTCGGTATTTTTTTCAAAGGGCTGCTTATAACTGATTGATTATTAATTATTAATATAAAACAACCTTTTAAAATTACACGCTTTAATTATCTGATTAAATGATATTTATATGATAATTCACCAAACTATTCAATGAAGAAATAATTAACCGGGAGCTGGTAATTGAATCTGTCAATATGTTTGTTATATTTCCCTCTCCAATAACTTTTTGCCTGCCGCATTGATCACTTCGAGGGTAAGCCTGTCTCTCTTTTTCTCGAGTACCATCACGGTGCCGTTAGGCTCTCTGTTACCTCCGCCGATGATGACAGGGAAGTTGTTCCCCGCTTCACCCTTTTCTATTACCCGGTAGCGGTGTGTGTGGGCGTTGAGGGAAATATTGAACGGCGCATTCTCCAGTACAGGGATCCAGAGGTCGGAACAGGGGGAGAAGCTGCCGGGTTCGACCCCGAAAACAGGGATATGATGGATCAGGATCCGCTTGTTTGCTTCCATAAATTCTTTGGATTGCAGTTCCTCTTTCAGGAATTCAGCCTGGTCGACCCGATGCTGGGTGAAATCATTCATATCGTAATATACCGGATGGTCGTCGGGCTTGTCTTCCCCGCAGTCGAGAAGGACAAAACGTGTATCACCCATGGAAAAAGCGCTGTATGAGCGCCCGCCCATTCTCCCCAGGTAATCCCACAGGTGCAGCGAATATTCGCCCCGGGTTTCGTGGTTCCCCCTGATAAATATGGAGGGTATCTCGTCGCTTTTGATCCGGGGTGTGTAGGTAAGCAGCCTGTCCAGAATATCACTCTCCTTCTCCACATCATCAAAGCAGTCGCCATTAAAGATGACCAGGTCATATGGCTTATCCTCCACCAAAGAGTGTAGTTTATTGAACATCGCCATATTGCTATGGATATCGTTGTATACGATTACCCGGAAGTCTCTCATATCGTCGCTCCAGGTAGTGAACGATTTGATAGCCGACCGGACCGTATCGCCGAACGTCTTGCGGTAACTGGAATAGCGGGTTATTTCCTGGGAAACCACCCTGTAATAGTAGCGTGTGCCGGGTTGCAGGCCGGTCAGGCGTATGCGGTTGATCTTGTTGTTCGCCACCATCACGCCTTCTATAAAAGCGCGCGCCCGCTTCATGTTGGCCGGATCGGTACCGTATTCGACCCAGCTTCGCGCCGGTACATTGGTCAGCCACATCACGGTCATTTCATCGGTGCCGGGATTTTGCAGGTAAGGGATAGTACGCATCACCTTTGATGCAGGAGTGCTTAGGGGCTTCAGTCGGATATCCGCGAACAGGGGCCTGTGATCTGACGCTACTCGCTCATCGATCACTTCAGCCCTGTGTCTTTCGTAAGTTTTCCCCTTGCCGGTGTATCCCATTATATAGTCGATTGTTGCCCGTGGGTTGACGGATGGGGATGTGTACTTGTTGGTATCGGAAAGGATCTGCCACTCATTTTTCAGGAACTTAATAGGAGCGGAGTTGGGTTTGGCATTCAGGTCTCCCATCAGGAATACCGGTTTGTCGTATGCTTTTACGGCTTCAGTAATGATTTTTACCGATTGAAGTCTTTCTTCGTTGGTGAGCGACAGGTGGGTATTGACCACCACATACTTGTCGAGTTCCACAATCAGCGCAGTACGGGCTTCCTGGGCGCCGGGCAGGGCGATCTTCTTTACCGCCACCGGTTTCTCCCGGGTCAGGATTCCGTTGCCGTACTTACCCCCGTCGTGCAGGATGGAATAGCCGAAGGTGGGATGCATGCCGGTCTGCTCCGAAAGCAGTTGCATGATATCGATATTACCGCTTCTGACCGCCACACTGTCTATTTCCTGCAATCCCACTACTTCCGGATTGATTTCAATGATCAGTTTCCCTATCCGTTCAATATCTATTTTCCCATCCATCCCTTCGCCGTGATGGATATTGTAACTCATGAGGCGGTGTGTATTTTCCCGCTGGGGAAAAGTTTGCGCCCCGGCATGGAACAGCACGAGGCAGAAGATCGATAAGAGTATTTTCTTCATTGGATTGTACATTATTTTTAGAGTAAAGAGTAAAGAACAAAGACTTTTATAAACTAAAAACTAAAAATTACTAATTGTCAAATCAGGAAATCAATAAATTAGCCCGTTAGCCCATTGACACATTGGCATATTGGCATATTGGCACATTATTCACATTAGTTTTGGTGTTCGATATATTCTTTGAGGAATTGATCGTTCAGTGCATCGCTGTCGCCGTAGTATACCCGTAATTCTTCCAGCTTTTTGTGAAGCGTTTTCCGTACGTCGGCATAAGCCGGATCATCGTAGATATTCCTCATTTCCATAAGGTCTGTTTCCAGGTCGTACATCTCCCATTCGTCGATGTCGTAATAAAAATGCATCAGCTTGTACCGGTCGGTAGCCACCCCGTAGTGCCTCTTTACCATATGTACCGCGGGGAATTCGTAATAGGTATAATACACGGCATCGCGCCATTTTTTGGTTTTCCCTGCCACCAGCCTGCGGAACGATTCCCCCTGCATCTCTTCAGGTATCTGAATGCCTGCATAATCGAGGAAGGTAGGTGCAAAATCGAGGTTCTGTACCAACGCATCTATCACGGTTCCTGCTTTTATCTCTTTGGGATAGCGGATCAGCAATGGCGTCCTGAATGATTCTTCATACATGAACCGCTTGTCGAACCATCCGTGCTCACCAAGGTAAAATCCCTGGTCGGAAGTATAGACCACGATGGTGTTCTCCGCCAGTCCGGCTTCTTCCAGGTAGTCAAGCAATTCTCCTACACCGTCGTCCACCGATTTGATAGTGCGCAGGTAATCCTTGATATAGCGGTTATATTTCCACAAGGCAATCTCCTTGTCTGTGAGGTCATGGTACTCCGCTTTGAACTCCTCGTTTTCGCTTGTGTAAGCGGCCAGCCAGTCCTCCCGCTGCTTTGGGGTGAACCTGTTGAGTTCGCGGTGAAATCCGGTGCTATCGCCATAAGGATCCACGATCATCTTAAAATCATGCCCCCATTGTGCATGGCCGTGGACTTGCATTTCCTGTTCCTTAGCAGCTCTTCCACGACCTTTATAATCGTCAAAGAAGTTTGCGGGCGGGTCAAAGGTGACATCGTCATAGAGGTTCAGGTATTTGGGTGCTGGTTGCCAGTTACGGTGGGGTGCTTTCTGGTGATACAGCACACAGAACGGCTTATTGGGATCGCGTTTGTTTTTGAGCCAGTCAAGGGTGGTTTCGGTAATAATTTCAGTGCAATACCCCTCTTTGCGTACCCTTTCTCCGTTGACCAGGAAATCGGGGTTGTAATATTGCCCCTGTCCGGGCAGTACCATGGAGAAGTCAAACCCTTGCGGTATGCCATCGAGGTGTATCTTCCCTATCATGGCTGTCTGGTAACCGTTAGCCTGCATCAGTTTGGGGAAGTTGGGCTGGTTCCAGTCGAAAGGGGTTACATTGTCGACCTTTCCATTCACAAAACTGTGTTTACCAGTAAGTAAAACCGCCCTACTGGGTGCGCTGATGGAGTTGGTGACCGTCGACCGGGTAAACAGGGCCCCTTCCTCTGCCAGCCTGTCGATGTTGGGTGTTTCGTTCAGACCGTAACCATAGGCGCTGATAGCCTGGTAGGCATGATCATCACTCATGATATAAATAATGTTTGGAAGCTGGGGCTCTTTTTCCTGATTCTGGCAGGCACCCAGTAATGCCATGGAGCCGAGACCGGCCCATTTCGCCGGGACAACCAAGTTATGTATCTTCATTGCTTGTATATTTAGAAATTCAAATACTTTAGACATTTTGAGTCGCCTCCGCTCCTCGATTTCCAATTGAGTCGCCTCCGCTCCTCGATTTCCAATTCTCGCAATGGCATAATGCAAACAAGTTTGACTTCGTCTTCTTCCTTCGCACCTCGCCAAAATCCAAACAAGTTTGTTTTTTGGTCTCGGTTTGTCGTCAGTTGCCATCTGCTCATATTGCTTAACGAAAATGTTCACATCCTATTATTTAGGAACTCTGCCGGGTTCCCTGCGGTTTTCACCCTCATTTCCCGTGAGATCGTCACCCAGGTCCCGCCGGGCTTCACCGGCAATTTGTCCGAGCTTCTCCACAATATCGGGATAAGATTCACTTACATCGTACCGCTCACCCGGATCGCGTCGCAGGTCGTAGAGGGCGCCGGGGAACGGGAAGCCCTCCTTCACTTTACCCGGCTTCCCATCGTTACCCGGTTGGGATTCTTCGTAACTCCTTCCCGGATGTGGGAAAACCAGCTTCCAGTCTCCATGTCTGACCGCTTCCAGGCTGTTCCGGCGGTAGTAATAGTAGAAAGTCTCTCTGGGTTTGGCCTTTACATCCCCCTTGAGTATAGGCAGGAGACTGACTCCGTCGATGATGCTTTCGGATAGCGGGGCATCCGCAATCTCCGCCAGGGTGGGAAGAATATCGATCCCGGAAGCGAGGCTGTTGGAAATACCTCCTTCGGGGATGACACCTCTCCACATCATGATACATGGAACACGCTGTCCTCCCTCGAATGTAGTCCCTTTCCCTTCGCGGTAACCGCCGGTGTTTCCCGCGTGATTACCGTAATTGATCCAGGGGCCGTTATCAGAAGTGAAGATTACAAGTGTGTTCTTATCCAGGCCGGTCTCCTCCAGCGTTTTTATAATTTCTCCCACGCTCCAGTCGATCTCCATCATCACGTCGCCGTAGAGTCCCTGACGGGATTTTCCTTTGAATCGATCTGAGACATAGAGTGGTACGTGCGGCATTGGATGGGCCAGATAGATGAAAAAAGGTTTGTCCTGATTTCTTTTGATAAAATCCACGGTTCGATGGGTGAAGTCGGTGGTAAACGGTGCCTGATCATCGGGCAAAACCGCCGGATTGACGATGTTTTCATTCTCAAAGAGGGGCAGGTCGGGATAGGTGCCTGTCGGGTGTAGTGGCCACATGTCATTGGAGTAGGGGATACCGTAAAACTCATCGAATCCGTGATGGGTGGGGAGGAATTGAGGCTGTACTCCCAAATGCCATTTGCCGTAGGCTGCGGTAATATATCCTTTCTTTTTAAGGATTTCGGCAATGGTTTCTTCATTGTCTGATATTCCGACTTCTGAAGTGGGGCCTAACGCTCCGGCAAATCCGATACGGTTCGGGTAGCACCCTGTGAGCAGGCCGGCGCGGGAGGCGCTCGATACCGCCTGTGGTGAATAATAATGGGTGAAAAACAGGCCTTCATTGGCCATTTTGTCGATATGGGGTGTGCTGTACCCTGTGGCCCCGGTAAGCGACAGATCACCATATCCCATATCATCGAGATGAATCAGGATCACATTGGGTAACTCCTTACCTGCTTTCTCTGACTGTTGGGACGGGGAACAAGCGACAGTGGCCGCAAGAGCCGTACCCCACATTCCCAGTCTCATTTTTGATTTTCTTTCCATCTTGCTATGTCATCAATAAAATACCTGTTTCATGGAACGACCGACCCAAACCTGTGGTTGGTCTAAATGAAAAATACCGGCAATAGTGGGTGCGACATCAAACTGCATCATGCTCTCCTGAAACCCGCCCCCTTGTTGAATACCCTTACCGGCAATAATAAACGGTGTTTCCATCTCCATCATCGATATACCCCCGTGGCCTTTCTCTATACCGCCATGGTCCGAAGTAACAATGATTATGCTATTGTCGTACATGCCAGCCTCTTTCATGGCGTGAATTATTTCACCGATCTGATCATCCAGCTCTTTCAGCTTGGCATAATAGCCGGGAGTATCGTGCCCGTCTCCATGACCGGTATCATCGGGACTGTCATAGATAAAAGCTGCCAGGGTCGGTTTTTTTTCTTTAATATATTTTACTGCAGCTCCGGTGAGTGCTGTATTAAGTTTGTTATCATTGGGAACGTGCCGGTAGTAATTCAGGGAAAGCGTATCTACCAGGTATTTTATCCCATCCCACTCATAGATTGCTCCGATTTCCGCTTCGGGGGCAGTTTCTTTCAGCATATTAAAAATATTGGGAAACATGCCGTTCCGGTTTAATTCACGGGAAGGAAGATCGGGTGTTTGGGATCCCCATGTGGTGTATCCGTGTAACTCTGGTCCCGCTCCCATAAACATGGAGGCCCAGTTTACCGCACTAGAAGAAGGGAGTACTGTCCGTTTTTGTAATGTGTAACAGCCTTCTTTCATCAGTTGTTTTACATTAGGCATGTCTGCTTTCTCTACGCTGTAGCTGCCCCAACCATCCAGGCCGATGAAAACTACATGTTCGGCTTTCCACTCCGGTTTGCCATCTACACGTGTGTTTGACCCGCATCCTGTCAGTGAAAAAAAATAGAGTAACAGAAGAACACTAATTGTCAGGTTCGTTTTTTTCATATGATTAAAATATTTATTTTCATACGACTAATTTATAGGCAATAACCATTTGACTCGCGGTTTGAGTGGTCCGCTGAAACTATCTGCAGCTATTTTCTTATTTCCCGGCAAGGTAAGCAATAAAACTGACTCCGGCACTCACTTCGAAACAAAAATTGAATCTTACATAGCAGTGGGTTGACTAGTACAATTTTCCCGGGGTAATGATATTTTATTTTCATTCCAATAGTTTTTTGAATAACCAGTTGTTTTTCTGTTCCTGTTGCTCGGGGAAAGTCCAGTGCTGGGTTTCCGGAAAAAGATGTAATTCTTTGGGTGCGGGAATAACATTATAGGCAGCATGCATCGATGTGGGAGGGCATACATTGTCGTTATATCCCCAGCTATACCATCCGGGTACCTTGACAAAGCGGGCAAAATTCACCACATCGTAATATTTTGAGTTTTCTACTTTTTCCGGTTTGTTGGTGAAATCGTCGAGGAACATATGAGGCCACCCTCCGGCCCGGCCGTTTAAATAGCCGGTCAGATCGCACAGAGCCGGGTAAAAGGCTGCCAGGTAATCGATACGGCTATCCAGTGCGGCCGTGATAATGGAAAGGGCTCCGCCCTGACTTCCGCCTGTTACTGCGATATCCCGGCCGTTGAAACAGTCGATCGACTCAATAAAGTCTACAGCCCTCACACAGCCGAGATAAACGCGTTTGTAGTAATAATTGTCTTTGTCGTCCAGATTGGCAATCTGGTAGCCATTGAGCGCACCGGTACCCAAATTGTCGTAGACGATTTGGTCAAGATTCACCGGAATGCCGTGAATACCGATCTGGAAGGTGATAATTCCTTTTTCAGCACTCCATATATCGCCATAGTAGGGACGGATACCTGCACCCGGGACATGCAGTATCGCCGGATATTTCCCTTCGGCTTTGGGTTTGCATAAGATGCCGTAAATTTTTCCTTTGATATTGTCGATGCTCACATGGTACACATCCACTTTGTCGGTACATCGCTCCGGTAACCGTGTCAATACCGGTTTCACCGGTATTTTGGCCAGGTCGCTTTTGGCTTCTTCCCAGAACTGTTCGAAGTCGGGTGGCAGTGTGGTGGTCGGCTCAATCTGTTCGGGAGAGAATCCGGCGGTAGCGTAGGAGGAGTAGGTTTTTCCATCTACCTCTACTGAAGCGTGGCACTGTAAAAAACCAGGCTCAGTGAACCGTTGGGTTTTTACCGTGGCTACTCCTTTTTTGAGTGTAACGGTTTTCTCTTCCCAGGCATCCATCTTTTCGGGATTGATACGGTATTTCACATCGATCCCCTCCAGCGGAACATTGTTTTTCAGTACCATAATCTGAAATTGGGCCTGCTCACCTTTTGCGTAAGTCCAATCGGATTTATCCGGTGTCACGATCACCTGCACCAGTTGCCTGGCAGGTTGTGCAATACCTTGTAAGAAAGCAGATAAGATTAATAAACAGAGTAGAAATAGTCGATTCCTTATTGTAGATATATTTTAAATATTGATGTATTCAATCGTTTATCTTTCTGTGCTCTTGGGAGATGCCCTATCTCGTCATATAAAGGTGCTCTCTTAGGTACGATTGAAGCCTTTGGATTCATATACGATCATTCTCCGTTATTTCCCAGCAAGATAAGCAAAAAAAACGATTTTTTCAGTCGTTTCGAAAGAACAATTGAATGTAAACCTCCTATTACAGAATAAACGAAATCCGAAGAACAGGGGGAAGATAGTTGAAATGACATAGCATATATTTTGAATAAAGAGCATCAAAAGGAATCGCAACTCTTTATAATTTTTCCAAATCACCTTTAGAACTAGCCCTATAGGAAAATGGTCTTTTTTCTGTTAAGGCAATATGTGTAATTTTTTCCCAATGTTTAATTATCAACTTTACCATTTCCCAATAATTAAATCCCGATTTTGATGGTGGTCGAAAAAAAAACATACCTAATCTATATTCCTCACATAGCGTTTTTTGGATTTTTTTCCTTTGTATATTGTAATCTTGTGTAATGATACAGGCCTCTTTTACGCCTGCTCGAGGAATCCATTCTTCATCTTTTGCTCCTCTTCCAAAATCGTCTGTTAATGAACGCACATCAATGGCTTCTCTCAATTTTGCGTTAAGAGGTGTTTGAAGAACATTAAGTCCTTCAGCTAAGACATGTGGCATATTTTCATCGATGTATATTATCATGCTGCAGATTTACAGAAGTCTATGGCATCTCTAACCGATTTTTCGTCAATGTCATACAAAGATGCTATAAATTCAACGGATTCACCTCCTTTATAAAGATTATATAATGATTGAGGTAAAATATTTGTTTTGTTGATAACCGGTTGACCCAGTTGATGTTCAGGATCTAAGACGATACTACTTTTTTTACCCCTTGGCCAAAATTTGGATACCAAAAAATCTTCATTGAATTCAAGACTTTTAAAAAAGACGTCAATAAAATCTAAATTAAACTGTTTAGTGCCATCTAAAGGTAAATAAGAGCCATGGAAATTAAAATATATTCTGTATCCATCAGTTTTGATGTTTTCGATAATATTTTTTTTTGCAAATGGATATTTAGTGTGAAACATTTGGGATAATTCCACATGAGCATCTAGAACTTTTCTTGTTCGTACGCCTGATTCACCCATAAGATATAAAATGTAAAATTCAATCAAAGCATGAAAGTTAATGGTCTTTATAGATGCAATATTAACAGAATACAATTCATTTATATCGGAAGCCAAGATACCGTCCCAATATTTATTAACCCATGTGTGTACTTTCTGATATGGCAATTTCAATATCTTAGAGACATCTGAGATAGTATATATACCACTGCTTATGTAAAGGTTATTCTTGAAAGCCATCGGTTTTTATATTTTATTGCAAATCTATATAAAAAAGAGCATGTTTCAACCAATTAAATGATAAAAAACAATATTTTGTTCTATTTATAAAGATTAGATTTACGCTAAGGCATAACGTTTAATTTAATTCGTCTGTATGGTAAAATCAGGTGAAATAGTTTCCCTATAATCCATTCATTCCATCCCGATTCAAAAACCCTGGCGAGAAGTTCATAATGGAGGGTATAGAATTCGGGTTTTTCGAAAGGCTCCCTGTTTTCGGGATGGTTCTCATACACAGCCTGAAACAATAAGTCTGGATCTTATCGTCACCCGTACAGTTCGGTTGTACGGGTTCGCTGGAAATGTAAGGAATAAAGCCGGATATGTTCTTAATATAAACTTTTATTTACAAGTTCATTCAATAGCATGGCTATTTTATCGGTTACAACCTCTGCATATCTGCTACCTTTTTCAACACTGGATTTCTCAGGATTTCCCACCCCGGTGTCAATAGATGATTTTGCCCAATCACGAGGTACCCACCCCACTTTATTATTCAGAGATTCAATGTTGAAGGGTTTGCTTTCTCCGTTTCCGGCACTCATAAGATTGACCAATTCCGGACGATAATGTATCATAACCGATGTTTCCAACTCTCCTGCGTGATCATCGATGCTTTCCTCAAAATAGCCTTGCCGGGGTTCGATGGCAAACCATTCACAAATTACTATCAGCATTTTGGGATAATCAACAGATAGATCCCGCACCATAGATTTAAAATTATTTCCTCCATGTCCGCTTATAATTATGAGGACATGAATGTTTTGAAGATTGAGGGATTCTACAATATCGGCCAATATGTTTTTTTGAGTTTCATAACGTGCATGAATGCAGAAGGGAAGCTCTCTTTGTCCCGGATTTTGAGATCCTAAAGGGATGGCCGGCAATACCATCCCTTGTACGCCATATTCAGACCATGCCTTGTCCACGGCGTTTACGGCAATGTCATGGGCCAGATAACAATCCGTAAGATAGGGCAGGTGATAATTATGTGGCTCTGTCGAGCCCCATGGCAAAACGGCAAAGGAATACGGTATTCCCCTGGTTTCACCATAGGATTCAATCGACAGGTCTATTGGTCTATGATTGCTCATCATCTGAATCATTTTAAACCGAAGCGACACGTTTCTTGTATTCGGCAAGACAAGCATCCAGACGCTCATGGGCAGTAGTGTCCCCCGGCACATTGTGCGAGGGATGGATGA
>NZ_CALNAT010000198.1 GCF_937873925.1 uncultured Proteiniphilum sp.
GGAATATTATGGTGGGTAACAACTCCGCCTCAGTAGTGGCCGACGCATACCTAAAAGGGTTAAGGGGGTACGATATCGAAACGCTCTGGGAGGCGCTCAAGCACGGAGCCAACAATGTGCATCCCACGGTGGCTGCTTCGGGACGTACCGGCTATGAACAGTATAATAACTACGGATATATCCCCAATAATGTAAAGATCAGCCAGAATGTAGCCCGCACGCTGGAGTATGCCTATAATGACTGGACCATCTACCGCCTGGGGAAAGCCCTGGGTAAGCCGGAGTCGGAAATTGCTATTTACGGCGAACGGGCAATGAATTACAGGAACCTTTACAACCCTGCGCATAAGCTAATGGCGGGCCGTGCGGACGACGGCTCTTTTTCCGACATGTTTGACCCGACCGACTGGGGCCGCGATTTTACCGAAGGGAACAGTTGGCACTACTCTTGGTCTGTCTTCCATGACCCCCGGGGGTTGATCGACCTGATGGGAGGACGCAGGGAGTTCGTCAATATGCTCGATTCCGTTTTTGTCATTCCGGGGTTGGAGGGAATGCAAAGCCGCTCCATGATCCACGAGATGCGTGAGATGCAGGTGATGGACATGGGACAATATGCGCACGGCAACCAGCCGATCCAGCACATGGTCTATCTCTACAATTACGGCGGAGAGCCATGGAAAGCCCAATACTGGGCCAGGGAGATCATGGATAAACTCTATTCCGCTGCTCCCGACGGTTACTGCGGCGACGAGGATAACGGGCAGACTTCCGCATGGTATGTCTTCTCTGCATTGGGATTCTATCCCGTCTGTCCCGGCAGCAATGAGTATATCCTCGGTTCGCCGCTCTTCAAATCAGTAGAGATCGACCTGGAGAACGGGAAAACCCTGAAGATCCAGTCAACGGACAATGCAAAAGGGAACCGCTATATCGAAGAGATGACATTGAACGGCAAAAGATATACAAAGAATTTCCTTACCCACAGCGACCTGATGAACGGCGGTGAGATCACCTTCAGGATGAGTCCCCAACCCAATAAGCAGAGGGGAATCCAGCCGGAGGATTTCCCTTACTCCTTTTCCAATAACAGATAATATATCTTATTTGTTATGAAACGAGTATGAACTTCATTACACCCACCAAGAACATGAATTGCGAAGTAATCGACGTAGTGAATATTGCGAGTTTCCTACAGCGAAATGAAATAATTGTATGGAAGATAGTTTTCCCTTTTGCTCAAACTTAGATCTTAAAAAGAATATGTAATACGATTTGAATATTGATTCTGTAAAATACGCAGTCAAAGGCGGTTGCGGTATTTCGACCAAAATGCAGGGTAACAACCTATTTGCCTGCAAAAGCCACTCTATTGCATTTTGAAATTTTTCTTTATTTCCGCCCTGTTCCACCGTTTTATACATAAAACGCTTCTGCTTTGCCAGCTGCGCGGGCATACTTCGGTAAACCGCATGAATTTTTACGCTGTTCACATTTTCAAGAGATTTTATAGTATCAATAATATCGTTTAATAGATATTATACATATCAAAAATATCGATAAATGGCACAAATAGAGCAGAAGATAGATGCGAAAATATGAAGCCAGCCCCTCTCCCATCCCGATATGTTTAAAATGTGCAGGAAACGCCGGCAGGGAAATGGCACAGGAAAAAAAATTGCTAAAAAAATCTCTTTCGGCTTTCAGGGAGTAACTACTGTTCCTTTATATACCTACCAGCGCTTCTTCGCAGAGGGTGATCTTTTCAAAGCCCGTTTCGTGGACTACATAGGTGTTCTCTATTCCCACGGCGCCGATACCGGGCAATACGAACTTGGGCTCCAGCGCGAATGCCATGCCGGGCTCCAGTATCTCTTTCGAACGGGGTGTGAGCACCGGCGGCTCGTTGATCTCCAGTCCTACGCCGTGGCCGATGAATCTGGCCTGTTGCACGGTTCCCATAAAATAGGGCGTTAACCCGTTCTCCCTGACCATTTCCTCCGCCAGAAGATACAACTCCGAACAGAGGGTGCCCGCCCGGAAGGTCTTTATGATGGCATTGTGGATATCGATAGATATCTGGTGCGCTTTATAGGCGATATCGGGTGCATGTTCTATCGCGAAAGTACGGGTCATGTCGTCCATCCAGGGGCGGTAATTCCCCGCCATATCCACCATCAGCGTGGTCCCCGGTACGAGCAGTGTGCCGTTGGCTCCCAGGGGCAGAAGCGGGGTCATGCCTTCACCGCCCAAAGCGTAATCGTAGGGCGATGCCGCCTGGGCGTTGTCGCCGGCCAGCATGCTTCCCATAAAGATATCCATATTCTCGCCGAAAGAACGGAAAATACCCACCGACCCGTGTAGGCGCATCTGCCGCTCTATCTCGATCTGTAGTTCCAGGTCGGTCATTCCCTTACGGTACAAAGAGGGGATCAGCTCATATACTTTGGCATGGATCCGGGCGCTCTCACGCATCTGTTCTAATTCATATTCCGATTTCACTGCCCGCAGCTTCCGCAATTCCCCCGAGATGTTCTTCGTCTGAGGCATTTCCAGCGCTGCCTGCAGGCGCGTGGCAGCGTTAAAGGAAAGCTGGTCGGCTTCGAACAAAATCCGCTCAGGCAATGGAAGCCCGGCCTCACTCAGTATTCCGGGGATCTGCTCGGGCTTACGGATCGGTTGAACCCGTTCGTCCGCAATATCGGAAGGACGTTTCACAAACAGTATCGGGTCTCCTTCGGGAAATATAAAAAGATAACCGTCGAAAATAAATCCGCACAGCCAGTATTGATTGACCGCTGAAGTGATGATACAGGCATCGGCCTGCATCTCTGTAATGGCTTGTTGTACCTTTTTCAGCCTTGAACCGGCTTCATGCAAGGGTAGTTTGTTCATATGAAATGTGGGTTTTGCTGTCAAAATTAGGTGATTTTCTTTGAAAAACCACACTAAATGGCTGAAAATAGCTATTTCTAAAACGGATTGTGACGCGTTTCACGATAAACCTACCCGGCATCAAAAAAAAACTTAATCAGGCGCCTGAAAATGTTACCGTTTATCAATGTACCAATCACCTGTTTTTCGATCAGAAATAAATAATCTATCTTTACGTCGTAACTGTCTTTAGAGGTGAGGAACGGAAGAATACTGATAGTAGAGGATGACCGTTCTTTCGGAGCCATGCTTCAGAAGTGGTTCGAGAGAAAGGGGTTTCCGGCAACTTTATGCTCCGGCATGGTAGCAGCGCAAGAGGCGCTTGACCAAACGGAGCCTTATCAGGTTGTCTTATCAGATCTGCGCCTGCCCGATGGCGACGGTATCATGCTTTTGAACTGGCTGAACGAAAAGCGCCTGTCGATACCGGTAATCATTATGACGGGTTACGGCGAGATCCAGACGGCGGTATCGGCCATCAAACTGGGAGCATTCGATTTCCTGGAGAAACCCGTCAATCCCGATATCCTGACGAAGAAAATTGAAGCGGCTTTTGAAGCCCGGCAGAAAAATATTTCTCCTCCTGAAAAACAGCCAACGGAAAGAAAACCCTATAAGGAGAGCAGAGAATTTGTAGAGGGACAGAGCCTTCTTTCTACGCAGATGTACACTCATATCGATCTGGTAGCACCTACCCAGATGGCGGTGATGATCATAGGCGAAAGCGGTACAGGGAAGGAACATGTGGCCCGTCTGATCCATAGCCGGAGTAATCGTGCCAACGGGCCTTTCATTGCTGTGGATTGCGGGAGTTTGTCCATTGAACTGGCGCCGAGTGAACTTTTCGGACACAAGAAAGGGTCGTTCACCTCTGCCATAGAAGATAAAACCGGCTTTTTCAGGGAAGCACACGGGGGAACCCTGTTCCTCGATGAGGTGGGGAATCTTCCCTACGGAGTGCAGATGCAACTGCTGCGGACCCTGCAGGAAAAAAAAGTGAGGCCGGTAGGTACCTCTACGGATCTGAGTGTGGATGTGCGCATAATCATCGCCACCAACGAAAACCTGGAGAAAGCGATCGACGAAGGAAATTTCAGGGAAGATCTCTATCATCGGCTGAATGAATTCATGATCCGGGTGCCGTCATTACGGGAGTGTGCGGAGGACATCCCGTCGTACGCAGACCATTTCAGGGAAGAGGCGAACAGGGAACTTGGCAGGGAGGTGTCCACCGTTTCTCCCGAAGCACTGGCGCTGTTGAAGGCTTACGCCTGGCCCGGAAACCTGAGAGAACTGCGCAATGTGATCCGCCGGGCGGTACTTTTTACGAAGGGTGACGCTATTACTCCCGACAGTTTACCGGTTCTCTCCGCAAAGAAAGAGGAATCCCTGCCGGAAGCGGATGTTTCCCTCTCCGTGGAGCCTGAGAAGGAGAAAGAGAAGATATTGAGGGCGCTCCAGCAGGTGAGGGGGAATAAGACCAAAGCCGCCATCCTGCTGCAGATCGACAGGAAAACACTGTACAACAAAATACATCAATATAACATAAGTTTATAGCGGGAGCATTCCACACACTTAGCCGGATAGAGTTCTTATAGCCAGTTTTTCCTGATATGGGCGGCAAACATCCTTATCTCTGCAATTGTTTTTGTCAATCCTTCTTTCCAATCGGGATAAGAGGTTTCATCTTGTCCCCTTAGCTGGTCCATCTTGCGTAAAGCGGTACATAAATGCTCTGCATCCAATTGACAGAGAAAGGGGTATATCTTGTGGCAGAGTTGTTGTGCCTCTTCAAATGCGCCGTTTTCTATGAGTTCCTGTAAGCGATTCGTATCATGATGCGATGATTGAACAAATCCCGACAGAATATCCCTGATGGTTTCCGTATCATTGCCGAACAGGGAGACGAGTTGGGGGAACTTATCCTGAAGGGAATCTTCTACCGGTACCTGTTTCCTGTTTTCCGGATAGGACTTTCCGGAAATGGTTTTAAGCAGCTCACTCATTTGGATAGGTTTCCTGATCAGACCTGAAAATCCTTCTGAAAGAGCCTTCTCCGTAGTATAATCGTCGTATGCCGTCACCAACCAGACCGGTATGCGGGCGTCTTTTTTCCTGATCTCACGCAGGATATCCGTTCCCGTTATCTCTGTCATCTGCATATCGGTAAATACGATGTCGAATATAGAGATGACCCTCAGGAACCCATTGACATCCCGGGGGCTGCTACAGAGTTTTACTTTGTATCCGTTACGGACAAGAAACTCCCTGATCATATTTCCCAATGAGAGGTCATCCTCAAAAATCAGTATCTTGTGGAACCGCATACCCTCTCGCGCAGAGTTGTTATTTACGGGCAGGGCGGAGTTTCCGTCAATACCGGCCGGAACGGTCTGCCCTGATACCTGCCGGACAGGCAGGGCAATGGTGACACGGGTTCCTTTTCCTTTCTCCGAGACCACCTCTATCCTCCCTTTCAGCATATCTACCAACCCTTTTGTAACATACATCCCGAAGCCGCTCCCTTCTGCTTTCAACGGGTTTTGCATACGGGAAAAGGGTTTGAAGATCTCCGGCACTTCTCCGGCATCCATCCCTATGCCGGTGTCGGTCACTGTGAAAATCAGTTGACTGTCATACTCTAGCCGTATGGTGACGCCACCTTGAAGTGTATATTTTACAGCATTGGAGACCACATTGGTAAGTATCTGTTTCAGAAGTGTATAATCTGTTTCTATATACAGGGGCGAAGGGACGAAATTTTCAAACACCAGGTTCAACGATTTTTCTTCCGTAAAAGGTTGAAACATGTGGGTAATATCTTCCATCAACTCAATAAGGTTGAAACGGCTGGAGTGCAATGTGCCCGACTTTTGCTGCAGGCGTGAGAACTCAAGCAGGTTGGTCAGCATATTCAGGATGTGCTTCCCCGAGTTCCGGGCCGACTGCAATTGCCGCTTTTTGTCTTCATCCGTCTCCTCCGAATCCCACATCTCCATATATCCCATCATGGAACTGAGGGGTGTTTTCACATCATGGGATACGGATAACAGCAATTTATGCCGGCTCTCGATCAACTCTTCTGTAAGTTGTTTCTCTTTTGCCAGGTCCGTCCGTGCCTTTTGTCCTTTGTTGAGGTCGTCGATAATAAAAAAGATGATGATAAGAATGAAAAAAATGGAGAGTGCGCCGACCACGATAGCGAATCTGAAAATTCTTTGGGTGAGCTCTTCGCTGTTTTCCGTTCCCCGCCAGGCTATCTGGATGGTTTCATTGTAAAACTCATTGGTAAGCTGGGAAATGTGGAGGGAAATATTTTGTTCGGCAAACAAAAGTTCCCGTACTTCTCTTTGGATTCCTTGTATGCGGGAGGAGTAGGATTTGGAAGCTTCTTCCGTGGTGTTTTTGAGATCGGCATACATTACGGTATCCACTCTCGAAGTGGATCTTGCTTCTTGTTCGGTACGGGTAATATTGATGGTTGTATCCGGCGCGTGTTCCGGATTAAAAACATTCCTGAGCCGCTTCCAGAAACCTTTTTTCTGTTTTTCTACCCGTGTCGTGTCAATATTGGTGGTTACCACGACCGAATCCAGGATGATCTCATCATACCGGTTGATCTTCTCGTCGAGTTCCGTCAGTGGGTTTTGAGATCTGAACAGCCCCGTCAGTCTGCGCACCATTCTGTTTTTCTCCTGCAGCAAAGAATCGATATCCTGTAACAAGATATCCTGCCCCTTCTCAGGCTTCATATCCTGTATGTTCAGTATTTGCAGGGATATGTCGGAAGAGATGGAATCGTATTGTTGTTGCAGGATCTGCCGGGGAGATGCCAGATACATGTTCAATATCTCCTGTGCCTGTTGGATGGAGATAATCAGTTGATTGCTCGTGGACAGCACTTTATATGAATTATCCATCTCCGCTTTTTGAATATCCATATTCTTTTTAAGAGAATAGGAGTAGATGAACAATCCGGTAAAATAGAGGATAATCACGAGAAATATCAACCCTATTTTTATCCTGACCCTTTGTTCCGGCGATTTTTTTGACTCCATTCATCGAGTATTTCAGGGCCAAATATACATGATATGTTTCAATTATCGTAGATTTTTGTATACGTTTATTTTGTCGAAAGTGTGGAATGGCAGGGTCGATATGTGGAATATTTCCACAATTTCCACACTTTTTCCACACTTCTCAGGTTCAGGATATTTTTTATAATTGAACATTAAAAATCTGATAATCAATATTTTTTATTGTTGCTGTGTTTTGGATCCGGTTTGGTATCCGATTTGATATATAATTAACGGCGTTAAGTCGTCGTAAAAACAAACGGAATAAAAATCAATGTGTTTTTATTTTTTAAAATTTTATTGTTATGAAAAAAGTTATTTTATCAGTCGCAATTATTGCAGGTATGCTTATTACGACAAACATTCAGAAAGTACATGCCATCCAGGAACAACCCTCGGTTACCATAATTTTGGATGAAGGTGATGGTTTTGTCGAGGTACAATTGCAAGATCTCAGTGAAGTTGTTCAGGCAGCGATAAGCGCCTTTACTCAGGAATACGATATAAAAGCGCTTAAATACAATGCAGAAAAACAACTTACGAAAGTGAAACTGACAAAGAAGGATGATCAGTCCGCCAAAACAGTTTATCTCGATGCTGAAGGGAAAGAAGTGGAAGCTCCGGCAAAAACGGAAGAGCCCGAGAGAATAGAACAGGAAACTCCGTCGGCAGGATTTTCAGGAGTGATGCAGGACAACGGTTTTGTGAATATTAAATTCGAGGAATTGAATGAGAAAGTACAGAATGCAGTCCGCACTATTGCGCAGACTTATGAGGTTGCCTCACTGAAATATAACGCAGAGCAAAAGATTGTCAAAGTGAAGGGAACCAATAAGGAGGACCAGTCTGAAAAAGTATTCTACCTGAATGAAGAAGGAGAAGAAGTGGAACAGCCTGCTACTCAGAAACAGGAAGTAACGGAAATTCCGATGTCATTGTAAAAAATCAAACTACACTATCGCACCTCTATATATTTCTTAGTTAACATAATCTTCTTATACAATGACTAAGGATCCGATCGCCCCTTTACTGTGATAAGTAAGGGGGCGGTTATTTGTTCCATATTTCCCAGGCCGCCAGCGCCTGGAGTTCCAGCATCTCCCTGCCGTTTTTGGTGACGGCTCCCCGCTCCTTTCCTTTTTGGAGAAACAGGGTTTCTTCGGGATTGTAGACCAGATCGTACAGTAAATGGCGGGGTGTGAGAAGGGCATACGGGATATCGGGGCATTGGTCTGTTTGCGGAAAGGTCCCCACAGGAGAAGCGTTTATAATAAGAGTATGCTCCGAGACAACCGCAGGGGAAATATCATTGTAAGTGAGCCTGTTGTTCCCGGGAGTGCGGGATACATATTTCCACTCGATGAGCAGATCCGTAAGCGCCTGTGCAACTGCTTTCGATGCGCCGCCGGTACCCAGTATCAGCGCTTTTTGATGGGGTGATGGATCCCGAGAGGGGTGACTTTGCGCAGCATCACCCTGCATCGGGCGGTTCAGCAGCGGGGTGAGCGATTGTTTAAACCCCGTATAATCCGTGTTATAGCCGGTGAGCCTGTAGTAATACATGTCCCCGGGTTTCCTGTCCACTTTGATTACGTTTACGGCAGCGATCTTCCGGGCTTCCGGCGAAACCTCATCCAGGAAGGGGATCACTTTCTCTTTATAAGGAATAGTGACGTTCATCCCTTTCAGATGTTGATTGAATATAATGATATGACGGAGATCCTGAATGTCTTCGATCTCAAAATTCAGGTATTCGGCATCAATCTCTTCGCGCCGGAACTTCTCCGTGAAGAATTTCGCCGAGAAAGAGTGCTTCAGGGGAAAGCCAATCAGGCCGTATGTATCCATTTGTTTGATTTAACGATTTAATGATTTAACGATTTAGCAAAGTAATCATTCAACGATTTATGTCCCATCGCCACATCGTTAGATCACCAAATTATCCCATCAATTCCGCTGCCAGTTCCCAATTTCCAAATCCCATATCCGAGATCCCAAATCCTAAATCTATATCGGTTTCTCTGCAATATACAAGGTCGTAATACCGAGGGTATACCTTCTTAACCGGATGTTGGCGAATCCGTTCTTCTTCAATATCAACATCATCTCTCTTCCTTGCGGAAAAGCAGCAATGGATTCGGGCAGGTAAGTGTACGCCTTCTGTTCTGTCGCGAAAATACCGGACAAAACCGGCATCACATATTTGGTATAAGTGGCATACAACTGTTTCATGGGCGTTGTCTGCGGCGTGGTCAGTTCGATAAAAAGAAATACCCCGCCCGGCTTCAATATACGGAGTATTTCCTGAAAACTTTTATCGATATCTTCGAAATTACGTACTCCGAAAGCGATGGTGGCCGCATCGAAACTGTTATCAGGGAAGGTCATATCCGCGCAGTCCTGCACTTCGAACGTGATAATATCCTGCAACCCTTTTGCCTTCACCTTTTCTTTGCCGACATTCATCATCCCTTCGGAGATGTCCACAGCCGAGATCTTTTCCGGTTGCAGGATCTTCTGTGCCAGAATAGCAAAGTCGCCTGTACCGGTGGCGATATCCAATAGCTGTTTGTGGGGATATTTTCTCAGCTCTTTCAATGCATCGCTCCGCCAATAATCATCGATCCCCAGTGACAGCGTACCGTTCAATCTGTCGTAGGTAGGCGCGATCTTATTGAACATCCGTATAACCTGCTCCTTCTTGGGTTGATCGGGATGATAGGGGTTTACCTTTTCTACTTTGTAGGCCATTTTTTTATATTCTCAGCTATTTCGTGATAAGCGTTCAGTGGGTAATTAAAAAGTCCCTGATATTTTTCTCAATGCGCGATTCCAGATGATCCGTATCGACCTTCACAAACTTTTCCCCCACAATTTTCTCGTATAATTCGATGTATCTTTCCGAGACGCTTCGGCAGTATTCGTCGGTCATTTCGGGAACCTGTTGCCCGGATTGTCCCTGAAACCCATTATCCATCAGCCATTTGCGTACAAATTCCTTGGAGAGTTGTTTCTGCTCCTCACCTTTTTCGAAACGTTCTCCGTAGCCTTCCCGGTAAAAATAGCGCGATGAATCGGGAGTGTGGATCTCATCGATCAGGTAGATCTTACCATCTTTCCTGCCAAATTCATATTTGGTATCGACCAGGATCAATCCTTTCTCCGCCGCCATCTCGGTGCCGCGTTTGAACAGTTCGTACGTATATTTTTCCAGTTGTTCATACTCTTCCCTGCTCACCAATCCCTGGGCAATGATTTCCTCCTTCGAGATATTTTCATCATGTCCCTCATCGGCCTTTGTGGTGGGAGTAATAAGGGGTGTTTCAAATTTCTGGTTTTCACGTAATCCTTCTGGTAGCGGGAGTCCGCAGAGCGTACGCGCTCCTTTTTTATATTCACGCCATGCGCTTCCCGTAATATAACCGCGGATCACCATCTCCACTTTGTAAGGCTCGCATTTGTGGCCTACCGTCACCATAGGATCGGGAGAGGCTGTTTTCCAGTTGGGTACTATATCGGCAGTGGCATCGAGGAATTTCGATGCGATCTGGTTCAGTACCTGTCCTTTGTATGGAATACCTTTGGGCAATACCACATCGAATGCCGAAATACGGTCAGTAGCGATCATTACCAGTGTCTCTTCCCCGATGCTGTATACATCGCGTACTTTTCCGTGGTATACCCCCGTCTGTCCGGGGAAATTGTAATCTGTTCTTGTCAATGTATCCATATTGTTGTCTGATTGGTTGATTTAATTGAAATTAGAGATTAGAAGTGAGAACCTAGAACTAAGAACTGAGAAGTAAGGAAGTTTAGAAGTCTTGGTTCTTGACTCCTGACTCTTGGTTCTGATATTCCTTTTCGTTTTTCACTTTTCGTTTTTCACTATCCTCATACGCCTCCACTATTTTCTGTACGAGCTTATGCCGTACAATATCCTTTTTATTGAATTCCACCGTAGCAATACCCTTGATGCCGTGCAACACCTGCATAGCATGGATCAATCCCGACTGTTGTGAGGGGGGTAGGTCGATCTGTGTGATATCGCCCGTGATGATCATTTTTCCGTTCAATCCCAGCCGTGTCAGGAACATTTTTATCTGCGGCTTGGTCGTATTCTGCGCTTCATCGAGAATGATGACGGCGTCATTCAGTGTGCGCCCCCGCATAAAGGCGAGCGGAGCGATCTGTATGATCTTGTTTTCGAGGTACTCTTTCAGTTTCAGGGGTGGGATCATATCCTCCAGCGCATCGTAGAGCGGTTGCAGGTAGGGGTCGATTTTCTCCTTCATGTCGCCGGGCAGGAAACCCAGTTTCTCACCCGCTTCCACGGCGGGACGGCTCAGGATGATCTTCCGTACCTTCTTTGTTTTGAGTGCCCTGACTGCCAGTGCGATGGCGGTATAGGTCTTTCCCGATCCGGCCGGACCGATAGCAAACACCATATCGTTTTCGTCGAATGCTTCCACCAGCTTCTTCTGATTGGCGGTGCGCGCAAGGATGGGTTTCCCGTTCAGGCCGTGGATAACGAGGTTATCCACATTCACGACGGCAGGCGCCTTGCCTTTTACAATATCCAGGATATCCTCCTCTTTCAGCACGTTCATTTCGTTGCTGAACTTTTCCAGTTCACGGATCTTTTCTTCAAAACCGGCCAGTTCCTCTTCTTCGCCGATCGCCTTGATCACATTGCCTCTTGCCACAATACGGAGTTTGGGATACAATGTTTTGATCAGTTGTATGTTGCTGTTGTTAATACCGAAAAAAACAACCGGATCTACATTCTCTATGATGATAATGCGTTCAATCATTCTTCGCTCTTTGAGAAGTTTAACGAATATTGATGCGGTTTGTTCTCCTGACCCTCGATATAATTGATAAATGCGTTGTTCACCAGCCGGTTTCCGCCGGGAGTGGGATAGTCGCCCGAGAAGTACCAGTCGCCCCGGTGATTGGGACACGCCCTGTGCAGGTCTTCAATACGTTGAAAAACGATCTTCACTTCGGCTTTTATCTCCTGAGAGGTAAGCATCTGCGCTATTTTGGCGGAAATCTCTTCTTCGGTAAAAGAAGCGTAGATATCTTTTACATGATTCATGATCTCCTCTTTTCTCTTATGGCGCTGGGCTACCGATTTCTCGTACGTCTCATCGATGACATGCTGCATGCCGCGTTCTTTCAGCAGTTCTATGGCCGCTTTAAAAGCGATGAACTCACTCATTCTCGACATGTCTATACCGTAGCAGTCGGGGTAACGTATCTGGGGAGAAGAGGATACGATAATGATCTTTTTGGGATCGAGCCGGTCCAGGATCTTGATGATACTCTGTTTAAGCGTTGTCCCGCGGACGATGCTATCATCGATAATGACCAGGTTGTCAACCCCTCTTTTCAATGAACCGTAGGTTACATCGTAAACGTGTGCTGCAAGATCATTCCTGGTATTTCCCTGAGCAATGAAGGTACGCAGTTTGATATCCTTGATGGCCACTTTCTCCGAACGGACCCGCTTGGAGAGAATCCTGTCAATTTCCTCCTTACTCAGTGAGTTTCCCTTTTCGAGAATGGTGAGCGCTTTTTTGTGGTTGAAGTGATCCTCCAACCCCTGCAACATGCCGAAATAAGCTACTTCCGCCGTGTTGGGAATAAAAGAGAAGACCGTATTGTCGAAATCGTCATCTACGGCTTCCATAATTCTGGGTACCAGCAGTTCACCCAGTTTTTTGCGTTCCCTGTAGATATCGTAGTCGGATCCGCGTGAGAAATAGATCCTCTCGAATGAGCAGGGAGTGATCTTTTCTTTCTTCTCCTGTATCTGATGCAGATTGATAGAGCCGTTGCGCTTTACTATGAGCGCTTCTCCCGGCTGTAGTTCATGTACATCGTCTTTCTTGAGGTTGAATGCTGTCTGGATGACCGGCCGTTCCGATGCCACTACGGCTATTTCATCGTCATGGTAATAGAATGCCGAGCGGATACCCCAAGGATCACGCAGTACAAAAGCATCGCCGCAGCCGATCAGGCCGCAGAGGGCGTAGCCGCCGTCCCAGATCCTGGACGCCCGTTTCAAAAGAAAAGGGATGTCGAGTTTTTCTCCGATCTGATGGCTCACCTCCTGACCGTTCAACTGCTCTTTTTTCAGATGATCGTACTGGTATTGTACCTCGCGGTCCAGATAATGTCCGATGGATTCAAGCATGACAAAGGTGTCGGCATAATCGCGTGGATGCTGCCCTTCCTCAAGGAGCTGACAGAACATCTCATCCACATTGGTCATGTTGAAATTTCCCGCCAGGGCAAGGCTTCTCGATGCCCAGTTGTTCCGGCGCAGGAGCGGATGCACATAAGTAAGGCCGCTTTTACCCGTAGTGCTGTACCGCAGGTGTCCGATGAAAAGCTCCGAGGCAAAGGGAACTGCTTTTTTGACAAACTCTATATCGCTCAGTTGTTCCTTTGTGAATTGCTGAAACGATGTGTGTACCGTGGAAAATATCTCCGAGATGGCGCTTGATCCCAATGCACGTTCTCTGAAGATATACTCGTTCCCGGGAGAGGCCTCCAGCTTCACGGCACCCAGTCCCGCCCCCTCCTGGCCGCGGTTGTGCTGCTTTTCCATGAGCAGGTACATTTTGTCCAGTCCGTATTGCCACGTCCCGTATTTATTGTAATAGTAATCGAGGGGTTTGAGAAGGCGGATTACTGCGATCCCGCATTCGTGCTTGATAATGTCAGTCATTGATAAACCTTTCTGTAATAAGGATACAAATTTAGTCTTATTTGTGGAGATTTTGCCGGTATCGCTCCCATAATCTTATCAAAAAAATGTCAACGAACCGGTTTTTCGGATAGTTGGTGTTATCTTTGTGCATATAAGAAAAATGGATATGGACTGGAAGCGCTTATTATCTGCAAAGAGGTTTGGAATGGAGCATTATGAGAATGCAAAGAGACACGAACGTACGGAGTATCAGCGCGATTACGACAGGCTGATCTTTTCTTCGCCTTTCCGCCGGTTGCAGAACAAGACGCAGGTATTCCCCTTACCCGGGAGTATTTTTGTGCATAACCGG
>NZ_CALNAT010000199.1 GCF_937873925.1 uncultured Proteiniphilum sp.
ATTCCTGTTCCGACTTTTTGGAACCTCAGACAGACAATACGATGAGTGAAGACGCTGTGTTTGCTAATGCCGCCTATTTTTGCGGACCGCTGATGGACGCTTATGATGCGTTGACGGACAGTTATGATATTGCAATGGACAATATGACCGACAATTCAGTGTCCCGTAATCTTTCCGGTGATTACTATCTCTGCGCGACAGGTGCTCTAAGCCCTGATCGTAATCCATTAAATAATTGGGTGGATGGTTATAGACAGATCCGTCGTTTGAACCAATTCCTTTCAAAAATGGAGTTTAATCCTGAAGCTGCTATCCCCACGCCTGTGCGCTTCTACAAAATTGCTACCAGACAAGATAGTATTGACAATGTACGGGAATATTGGAGACTCTATGGGGAAACTTTTTTTCTGCGTGCCTATTATTATTCTGAATTATTGAGAAATTTCGGAGGAACAACCGCGAATAACGAGATACTTGGTATTCCTCTTGTAGGTGACCGTGTGTTGGAAGTGACCGATGATTTGAAAATTCCTCGTGCGTCATATGCCGATTGCGTTAAAGCCATTATCAATGACTGCGACACCGCGATAAAATATCTGCCGGTTGAATACAAAGGTACCGATCGCGTAATTGGTGCCAGTATGAATGGACGAGCCTCTGGCATCAGTGCACGGGCGTTAAAGGCTAGGGTATTGCTGTATGCAGCCAGCCCTGCTTTTAATCCGGTAAACGATGTCAAACTGTGGGAAGATGCTGCTATTGCTGCTGGTGAAGCCATCAGATCAGTAGAGGGAGGTTTTCAGAATCTTGTGAATGCACCTGTCTCCAGTGCTACGGAAGATATTGGTAATGCATATTATTTTAGTCAGTTACAAAATAAGGACTGGAATAGTAACGGACGAGATTTATTTTTCCGGGCCGCTGTATTGACCGGAAACAAACTATATGAAAACGAGAACTATCCTCCATCTATGTATGGCGCCGCACTTAACAATCCTTCTCAGAACTTTGTAGATGCTTTTCCAGATAAAAATGGTTATCCAATCACAGAAAGTTCAGTCTATGATGAAAATAAACCTTATGACAACAGAGATCCCAGATTGGCGCTGTATGTTGCTTTTAATGGTTCTAAAATGGGACCTGGCAATTATTATACTATAGAAAGCCATACAAGCGGGACTGATGCTTACAGTCCCTTGAGAAATACATCCCGCACTTCGTATTACCTGCGTAAGTTATTGCGTCCGAAAACTGTATCACTGATACCTGGAGCAACGGCGGCAGCCACCCAGCGGACACGCATTATCCTTGGCAAACCTGAGTTGTATCTCAACTTTGCGGAAGCAGCCAATGAAGCATGGGGAGTGACTGGAGATCCTCATCAATTTGGTTTCACAGCCAAAGCAGTACTCGAGAAACTACATCTGAAATATGGGGCTGGCAATCAATATTTAAATAATGTTATCGGAAACGATCAGAATAAGTTCCGGGATTATATACGCAACGAGAGGCGGTTGGATCTGAGTTTTGAAGAACATCGATATTATGATCTGCGTCGCTGGATACCCGACGGAAAACCTGATGCCCTCAATGTAGAGATATATGGCACGAAAATAACAAAAAATAATGACGGAACTTTCTCTTATGAACGTATTTTACTTGAAAAGAGAGATTTCAAGTCCCCTTGGCAACCAATCCCATACATGGAGTTATACAATGCCTCGCTGGTACAAAATGCGGGATGGGAATAAGTTTACGATTTGAATTACTTGAAAATTGAATAAATATAAACAGATGAGAAATATGAAAAATCTTTATTTTTCAGCCCTTTACGGTATTGCTGTCACTTTTGCCATTTTATTTCTGGTATCCTGCAGCTTTGAGGATGGAGAAGATATTTACCCATATACTTCGGCATTGTTCGTCTATCAGGACTATAACCGGAACATAGTAGTAGGGGAAGGTTTGCAAATTGAAGCAGGCATTACTTTTGCTGGTATGATCGACAATAAGAAAGACCGGATTGTGGAATATGTAGTAGACCCTTCGCTGGTAACCTCAAGCAATAAATCGGTATTGCCCCCTTCATATTACACTCTTGGACATGCTTCGCAAATTGTGATACCCAAAGGTAAATTAAAAGGTTACCTGCCTATTATCATTGACTCGACTGCCTTTCTGAAAGATCCTAAATCGCTGACAGGGGAATATATATTACCACTCCGAATCATTTCATCTCCCGATGTGGATTCAATTCCTGAAGCTACCAACCATATTCGTATCTCTGTCAGCTACTTTGCCAAACAGCATGGATATTACAACTACTCAGGGAGTGTTACCAAGCGGAAAAATGGTACAACAGATGACGTGGTGAATTACAAAAACATTTCTACTGAAACAAATAGTATTCGCTTTTTACAGACATACGGGCCTACCTCTTTCGCAGTGCGCTACGACCAAAAGAATAGTGCGGATCCGGCAAAAGATTTTATCTTTTTACTGCAAGTCCCGACGAACGGCAGTGGTGCCGTAACAATTTCGCCACATCCGGATTCGCCCGTTGCAGTACACTCTAATGGCGACTGTACCTACGATGCTGAAAACAGAACTTTTCATCTGTCATACAAGTATACTTTGCCCGATGGAACGGTATGTGAAGTATTGGAAGACCTCATTTTCCGGAACAGAATTCGTGATGTACAGGACAATGGATTATATATAAATGAATGGCGGTGGTGAAACTCAGAGATTTTTTACCTCAGCTACCCTTTAAAATTAGAAGGGTCAGGATAACAAATCCTGAATAAAGAAAGTGAAATTCGATATAGATTGTTGAAAGAAATTAAACAATTCAAAATAAATTATTAAAATGTATAGAAGAGTTACTCTAATTTTGTTAGGAATAGTACTGGGTATAAGTGCTCATCTTGAGGCCCGGTCTTATGAGCCTGTAAAAGGTAAAATTATGACAACCTGGGGAGAAAAGGTTACCCCTGAAAATGCATGGACCGAATACCCCCGCCCACAATTAAAAAGAGGTGAGTGGAAAAATCTAAACGGTATGTGGGACTATGCTATCGTTTCTAAAGAGGCGGCAAGACCTAAGGATTTCCAGGGGGAAATATTAGTTCCTTTTGCAGTTGAATCCGCCTTGTCCGGCGTAGGGAAAATTCTTCAGCCCGATCAGAAGATATGGTATAGAAAAACTTTTGAGTTACCCAAAGAGTGGAACGGACAAAATATTTTATTGCATTTTCAGGCTGTAGACTGGGAAACAACGGTATGGGTCAATGGAAAGCAAATTGGCATACACAAAGGAGGCTCCACTGCTTTTTCATATGATATTACAAAATACCTGGGAAAGGGTGTACAGGAAGTAGTTGTATCGGTCTGGGATCCTACAGATACGGATAGTCAGGCAAGAGGAAAACAGGTGCTCGACCCACGTGGAATCTGGTATACGCCTGTTAGTGGAATCTGGCAAACTGTTTGGCTTGAACCTGTGAATAAAATCCGTATAAATTCTTTATATCCTGTCTCGGATATTGATAAAAGCCAGGTTATATTAAATACTGACCTGATCGGGACAAAAGGGGGTGAGATGCTCTCTGTAAAAGTTTTTGACGGTGACCGGTTGGTGTTGAATAAGAATTATTCTGCTTCTGAGGAAATTGTACTAAATATTGCGGAACCGAAATTGTGGACACCAGAATCACCCGACCTTTACAGGTTAGAGGTGTCATTACAGAAAAATAACAAGATCTTTGATGTGGTGGATTCATATTTTGCCATGCGTAAGGTTTCAATTGTAAAAGATCAACAAGGATATCAAAGAATACAGCTTAACAATAAGACATTATTTCAATATGGAACACTGGATCAGGGCTGGTGGCCTGATGGATTACTGACTCCACCTTCTGCAGAAGCCATGCGTTATGATATGGAAGTACTAAAGGATATGGGCTTCAATATGTTGAGGAAACACATAAAAGTAGAGCCATGGCTTTATTATTATTATGCCGATTCTCTTGGAATACTTCTCTGGCAAGATATGGTCTCAGGTTTTGAAACAGCCAAAAGATCGGAGCAACATGTAAACTGGGATGCCCCGCACGATTGGAACCGACCTCATGAATCTGCCGTGCAGTTCGAGTACGAATTGAAAACAATGATCGACCAGTTGAAATTTTTTCCAAGTATTGTTACCTGGGTAATTTTCAATGAAGGATGGGGACAATACGATACAAAACGGGTTGTGGACTGGAGTATGCAATATGATAAAACACGAATAATTAACGGCGTTAGCGGCTGGACAGACAGAAAATGCGGTCATATGATCGACTCTCATCAATATCCGGGTCCCGGTATGGAACCTGCTGCCCAGAACCCCGGTCGTGTGGTTGTGCTGGGTGAATTCGGAGGATTAGGACTTCCTGTGGAAAATCATTTGTGGGATCCTTCCATGCGAAACTGGGGATACCGGACATATACAAATTCTCCGGATCTGATAAAAGAGTATACAAAATTAATGCATAATCTGTATCCATTAAGATATAATGGATTGTCAGCCGCCGTATATACTCAGACTACAGACGTGGAAGGTGAGGTAAACGGACTTTTAACTTACGACAGAAAAGTGATCAAAATAGATCCTGAGCTATTAAGAATATTGCATCATCCTTTGTACGGAACAGATACAAGAGACGTGAAGAAACTTATTGCTGATTCGGAAATTGATGCTCAACAGCTCTATATTTCTCATGTTCAACCCGAAGATAACTGGCAAACGAGCCGAAATGCAAATAAGTTTCAAAAAGTAAATGGTCCTGTAAGTGTGCTCAAAGAGAAACCGGTATACTCGCTAAGCCATTTTACTCTGAATGACCTCCCTGAAGGAATTTACCTTCATATTCTTGCCTATGGTGATGTAAAGGTTTATCTCAACGGTAGCCTGGTGGTAGATAAAAAGATAATAGGCAAAAGACACTATGAAGATATCAATATAAGTGAATTTATCTCGTTGTTGAGACAGGGAGAGAATACTCTTGCGGTAGAGTGTGGTCCTTTTGAACAAAATGCCGTATTTGATTATGGATTATTTGGCTATTAGCAGATAGCCTAGTATTATCTATTTAAGATAACTGGATTTTTAATTTGCAGATAGGCAACTTATATTGCTTATCTGCAAATTTAAAATTTTATAATTAATAGGTGTATAATCCCTTAAATAAAAGTACAATGAAGTCAATAAAATTTTTATCTCTGTTAATACCAGGCGTTCCTTTGACTTTTTCGTGTGAGGTGACCAAAGCGGAAAATGATATTCAAAAGAAACCCAATATTGTAGTAATCATGGCCGATGACCTGGCTACAAATGAGTTGAGTTGCTATGGCGGGAAGAATGTTAAAACTACAAATATTGACAGGCTTGCCAACGAGGGTATTTTGTTGGGAAATAATTATGCCTCTGCAACAATGAGTGTGCCCATACGTGCATCACTATATACCGGACTATATCCTGCCAGACATGGTTCTTTTCAGAATCATAAGACGTCGTATTCCAATATCAAAAGTGTGACGCACTATTTACCAGATATAGGATACAGAGTGGGCAGAACCGGTAAGCAACACACCACGCCTAAATCAGTTTATGACTTTGAAGAAATACCTGGTTTTGAGGTGAATTGTGTTTCCAGTACGGCAAATTATTCTACTGACGGGATTGAAGAGTTTATCGAACGTGATAATAAACCCTTTTGTCTTTTTGTATGCAGCATTCATCCTCATGCTCCATGGACATGGGGGAATCCTGAAGAAATAGATGCTGATAAAATTGTGTTACCACCCAATACTGTGGATAATGCAATAACCCGCAATTTATTCCGGAATTATCTTGCTGAAGTTAAAGCGTTGGATGAAGAGGTTGGTGCTGTTTTGCAGGTTCTTGAAAAAACCAATACACTTGATAATACACTTGTTATCTTTCTGGGAGAACAGGGACCACAATTCCCGTTTGGAAAGTGGACTTGTTATCGGTATGGTCAGAATAGTGCCTTTATAGCCCGCTATCCCCATAAGATAAAATCAAAAACTACCAGCGATGCACTCGTTCAATATGAGGATATTTTACCAACATTAATAGATTTTGGTGGAGGCGAAGCTGTTGATGATATTGACGGACGCAGCTTTCTGAAAGTATTGTATGGGGAACATGACGATCATCGGAACTGGACTTACGGTATTCACAATAATATTCCCGAAGGAACAGCATATCCAATCAGAAGTATTCAGGATAAAAGGTACAAATTAATTATAAATCTTACTCCGGATGTGGACTATTTTGAGAAACATCTGATGAATGTGAAAAATAAGCGTTCGGCATGGGCAAGCTGGCTTGAAAGTGCTAAAACAAGTGTGGTCGCAAAAGAATTAACGGAGCGATATATGAAACGTCCTGCCGTAGAATTTTATGATTTGAAAAATGATTCCTGGGAGATGAACAATCTTGCGGACAATAAAGAATATGCTAGCAGGATCTCTGTCATGAAGAGTGAACTTGAAAAATGGATGGCGCAACAGGGTGATAAGGGTGTAGCTATGGATATTGAATTTTAATTTGATCCTGTTGCAGATTTGATAAGTTAGAGGAAAAGTATTTTGTAATTTGTAACGATAATTGGTGAAAATGTTTACTAAAGTTAAGATCTGAATAGATTGTGGCATTTTTTGAGATCTTTCTGGCATTTATTTTATGAAATTTTCACTTCCTTCGTCCCTGTTCTATCCACTAACAATGATTAAATAAATATTTTAAAATATGTTCACTTAAACTTGTATTTACTATTGATAATCACATCAGTTCCCTTTTGTAAGCAGAGAAAATAAAGGAAAAGGTGTGAATTATCGTGCAACTTTGATATTTAATGAGATTCATAAAGAAATATTTCTATACTGGAATAAAACATTGATAATAATGAGAAAAAAAAGAGTATTATTCGGGCTTTTGATATTATTAATTAATTCTTCTTTTGTAATAAGCGCTCAACAGGACAAGGATACATTGAATCTTCCATTTAAAGATGTTCCTTTCGCCAATTTTAACGGTGCTTCTTTTACAATAAAAATGGATGATTATAAGAACTTGCCCGTAACCAATTTGACTAATCTGTTATCCGGACTTGTTCCTGGTTATTTTTCCT
>NZ_CALNAT010000200.1 GCF_937873925.1 uncultured Proteiniphilum sp.
CCAATTTATTTCAACCGATGCCCACGATAAATTTAAAAATGATGAATGTTGGTCGTCTGTTTCAGGCTATGACCTCAAACAAGCCGCTGAAATTATCAATCAAGAGTTGAAAAAACAGAAAAAAACGAATGCAGTGGTTTTCTATGACCCAATTGTACGGATTGATTTTGGAAAAAATGAGGATTGGAGAAAATCTGGAAAAGAAGCAAAGGTAGCGGCAAAAGATTTATTGTTAGCACAAGTAAATGATTTTATTAAATGGCTCAGAACAAATAACATAACAATAGAATAATAATGCACGTTACCCTGCATATAACAACAGGTTGCAATTTAAGTTGCCAATATTGCTATTCGCCACCGACAAGTCGAAATGATATGTCGCAACAAACGGCTTTTCAAAGTATTGATTTTATTTCAGAAAATTATCCTATCAATACAGGAATTATATTTTTCGGGGGCGAGCCACTTTTAAAAAAGGATTTAATTTGTGAAACTATTGCGTATAGTCGTACAAAATCAGGTTATTTTCATTACAAAGTAACCACAAATGGTATTTTGCTCGACAGCGATTTCTTGGAATACGCAAATAAAGCGAATTTGCAAGTTTCTATGAGCGTTGATGGTAACGAGCAGGCACATAATACATTCCGAAAATTCCCTGACGGTAGCGCAACATTCGGAATTTTGAACGAGAAAATAGATTTGCTTTTGCATTATCAACCCTACGCCAAAGTTTTAATGACAGTTTCGCCCGGAACACTTATACATTATGCAAATTCTGTTGAATTTCTGCTGAAAAAAGGCTTCAAATATATTATTGTTTCGCTTGATTTTTCTTCAAAAAATTGGAATAAATTATCAATCAAAGAGTTAAAACGACAATACGAGCACATTTCCAAAATTTATGAAACGCATATTTTGAACGAGGAAAAGTTTTATTTTTCGCCTTTTGAAATGAAATTAGCAAGTCATATTCGCAAAAATAATTTTGAATGTTATCAATGCCATTTGGCACAAAAGCAAATTTCTGTTGCTTTTGACGGACAGATTTATCCTTGTGTGCAATTTGTAAAAGATGGTGTTTCAAATCGAGAATATGCGATTGGCTCGGTTACGAAAGGAATTGACCGCACAATACAAGATCAACTGTATCAAGAATCGAAAACTCAAATGGAGAATTGTTTGAAATGCGATTATAACCCACGCTGCAACAATAAATGCAGTTGTTTAAGTTGGCAACTAACAGGAAAAATTAATCAAGTTTCGCCTGTGGTTTGTGAGACGGAGAGAATTTTGATACCGATAGTAGATAAATTAGGCGAGAAGTTATTTAAAAAAGCATCGCCAATGTTCATACAGAAACATTACAACGCAGTATATCCGATTTTATCAATGATTGAAGATATGAAATGACAACAAAATGTGCTGATAATGGTATGGTTTCTTCCTTCCAAAAAGTACCGAGGGTGCTCTTTTAAAAATATTCAATGGTGATGTCCGCTGTGCAGGCTGAGATAATACATTAACCCCAACCCCGACAGGATCACAACCAGATGTAGCAATAAATTCCGTTTCGCAGTTTCTTTCAGGATTTCCGGTAACAGACTGCCCGCGGCAAGATAAATAAATCCTCCGGCTGCAACCGGTAATATGTAAGTGGATAAATGTCCTACGTGATGTCCCAGCCATAGTGTGAGAGCAGTCCCCAGAATGGCTGCACAGGCTATTACAAAATTAAACAATAACGCTTTTCTTTTGGAAAATCCTGCACGGATCAAAATTCCGATATCACTCACTTCCTGAGGGATCTCGTGCATAATAATGGCTAACGTTGTTGCCAGCCCCAATTCCGGCATCACCATCCATGCCGCACCGATCAGAATACCATCAGTGAAATTGTGAATCCCATCAGCGTAGAGACTCAGATATCCATAGGGTTTTATTCCCGATGCATGGCTGTCGGTATGCGTATGGGGCTCGGTGTTGGTATGCACACGCAAGACCTGATCGATGATGAAGAAGAGTAAAAATCCCGCTAAAATAAGCCACGAGGCGAGATGGGCTGACGGGAGGTGAAAATAAGATTCGGGGATAAGATGAAAAAAGGCATTCCCCAGTAAAGCTCCTATGGAAAAGCAGATCAGTAACAGCAGTATCAGCTGTAATGTTTTGGTTTTAATGAAAAAAAGGAACGCTCCGACAAAGGAAAGCAGACTTACGACGAGCGTGCTTAATAAAGCATATAATCCGATGTGATCCATCATTTTCAGTTTTATACGGTGTTATTATCTTATGACTTTTACCAACTCCGCATCTTTCAGCAGATACATAAGGTGTTCCGGATCATCCCTGTTGATACTGAATATTCCTTTGACTTGTATATACCGGTCGGTGCGGACACGTTTTAAGTCGCGATGCCCCTCTTTTACAAAAATCTCCATTACTGATTCAATTCCCCCCACACCGCAAAAGAAACACATGTAGGAGGGTGTTTCGGAGAGAGCGAAAATGGTGCCATCCACATCCACCGGAACATAAAATCCCTGTATGATAACAGGCTTATTGTCGAGTAATTCTATCTGTTTCCCGAAATCGGGCATCTGATAATATCCGGAAAGGGAGGCCACATATTTCTGCGACCACGTTACATCTTTCAACCTATCCCATGAAACGGTCTGCTGTGCACTTACCGGGAAATAGATTACTGACAGGAGAAAAACCAGAAAAGTCGTTTTTGTCTTCATTCGCTAAGAGTTTTGGAGATATCCGTATGCATTGCTTTGATGGCAGGAATCAGTGCCGATAGCAATCCGATTACCAGTGAAACAAATAAAAAATAACCGTCGTTTATATTGAACCATTGTTGCAAATTATAATGATAGTTGTTTTCTGTATAATAAGAAACCAGCAACATGCCCAACCGGCTCAGCGCTAATCCAACCAAATAACCTATAAATGCAATGCTGATCCCTTCCAGAATGACAAGCGAGAATACTTTGCTGCGGCTGCCGCCCATCGAACGGATCAGGGCAAGTTCATACTTGCGCTCTTTTAATGAATTGAGCAGTGAAATGAAAATACTGAAAGCAGATATGGCCATAATAAAACCTGCGATAAGGCGTATGGTTCGTATACCAACTCCCATCAATGAATACAACCGGTTTATTTCCAGGGCCGGCGAGGCAGCCTGCATGTTAGTGGAAGAGTTGACCAGTCGCGGTAGGGTAATCGCTCCCATCGGATTGGTATATTTCACTAACAGCATAGTTATCTCTTCATCGTTTTCCTGTGTATGGCCGTGCTCTTCTCCGGCATTGTGCCCGTGGTCATATCCGTGTTCATGTTCATGTCCATCCGTATGCACATGCCCACTCTTATCCGTATGTTCATGTTCATGATCGTGGGTTTCTTCCGCTTCCGTAACATGTGCGCCTTCTGACTCCATGTGTTTCTCATCGTGGTGCTCATGATGGTGTTCATGGATTTTCCACACACTCGCGATATTTGTCAGGATCAACTGATCCAGCACCGTCCCCGTTTCTTCGAAGATACCTGTTACAATATATTCGTGCTCATCGTGTGCATGTCCTGCATCTTCGATAAAACCGTGCACACCCGTAAAGCTGTCACTAATTTTTAATCCTGTCTTCTCCGCGACTTTAAACCCTATATTTGTTTCAAAATCGGTTTTCCACAACATTCCCTCCTTCAACTGCCCATGATAAAGGTCCGGGTATGTCTGGTCTGTGCCGATTATACGGAATCCGCGGTAACTATCACCCAGTGCTAAAGGAACCGCCTGCTTGATCAGGGGATTCTTTGTTAGTTCCAGGGCTTCCTTGTACTGTATATTTCCGGTAGGATGGTCGATATGGTAAATCCCGGCTAAAATAAGTTGCAGGGGACTTCCTTTCGCACCTACCACCAGATCAATACCGGCTACATTACTGCTCAACTGGCTTTCTATTTTCTCCGTTGTCAGAAACAGGAAGGAGATAATCGCAACACCGGTGGCAAATAA
Organism: uncultured Proteiniphilum sp.; assembly: GCF_937873925.1. GTDB lineage: Bacteria > Bacteroidota > Bacteroidia > Bacteroidales > Dysgonomonadaceae > Proteiniphilum. Next base: position 4,022 of record NZ_CALNAT010000200.1, read on the forward strand.
AAAAATATTCAATAGGGAAGATAAAGGCTTCGCTTTGATTTGTTTCCTGTTCAGTGAAAATATATTCATGATGTAATGTTCATAAATTAAAATGAGACTATTCCTGCATAGAAGAGTAGTTCCTGAAGAGTTTTACAAAAAGATCCTGTTTGAAAAATGGTCCAGCAATCGTTTATCGTGGGTAGCGATCACAAGGCTTGCCTGCAGTTCCTCTGCTTGCCGTTTGAGTAGATTCAACGCTTCCTCACAATTTTTATCGTCGAGGCTTGATGTCGGTTCATCGGCCAGGATAAGGGCGGGCTTATTGATCACTGCCCGTGCAATCGACAAGCGTTGTAATTCTCCCTGACTCATTTGTGAAGGCTTGCTCTTTGCTTTGCCCTGCAGATTTAAAGAACGAAGCAGGTGGTTTATGTCTTCATTTTCTGTTGCCAGATTATTGAGATACCGTGCTATCTGTAAATTTTCAAAAGCCGTCAACCATTGTATAAAATGCGGTTTTTGGTAGATGATCCCGATATTTTTTCCCCTGAATCGATCGGCTTCACTGCTATATAATCGGACGGTATCGGTCCCTTGGACAATCACTTCTCCCGAATCAGGCTTTAACAATCCGGCAATAAGATGCAGAAAGGTCGTTTTTCCACAGCCTGACGGCCCCGTGATGATGCAGTGATTCCCCGGCTCGCAATCGATATCGGGAAAGCCGAATGTGACCGACCTGGTATAGGAGAAAATCAAATTCCTTGTTATTAGTGCTTTATTATTCATTTTTATACAAAGTATTTCTGAAACGGGTATGAGAATTGTTCTCACGTAGTAGCTTCTTCGTTAAGCGAATGTAATCAAAATAACATTCTCAGCACAAAAGTAGAAAAATATTTTGTAAACGCACAAATATATTAATTGCAACATTGTTGCGTTTAAATATTTTTTTATATTTGTATCGTTTTTTGTGTGTGAATGGTCAGTTCCCAATTCAAATAAGAAATAAGAAGGAATTAGTCGTTATTGCTTTTTTATCGTCAGTGGTTCTTTCATGCGATAAAGAAGAGGATTCTCCTGCCTTGATCGGGGAGGTAAAAGGTTTTAAGTATCTGGTTGTCAACGATTTAGATAAGTGGGTCTATTTTTCTTTTGAAAAAGGAGACATTGTTGAGGTAGAAAATCATGAGACGAACCTGTCTTGGGATCTGGGGTTCCACCGGTCGGAAATAAGGACAAACGGCGGGAAATCGGGAAGAGGAGAAGGCGGGGTCATAAAAATGGAGACGACGGATTGGAATGCTGTTACAGAAGTGCCGGAGAATGTTACCTTTTCTTTGGACGAAGAAGTGGAACTGACCGGTTACCCGACGATGCAGGAAAAAACACTACAATCCTACAGCACTGTTTTCAAGTGGGTAAACGTTATTCCTCCGATGAATCCTCCTACCTATGATATCACAATGAACATTTTTATTGTCAGGTCGGCCAATGGGAATTATGCCAAAATACAGGTGTATGACCGTTACAATGAGAGGAATGAAGGTGGGTACGTAAGTTTCAAGTATCAGTACAATAAAGACGGAGGAAAAAAAATTGCCGAATAATGATCAATTCAATTTTTCCGTATTTAGCGGTAATTGTATTACTTGCGAAAGTTTAGTAATCAATCTCCGGATAAAGATACAGACAGTGCAAAAAAGTACACAATATCAATAGACACAGTGCAGCTATTTATAAAAATAATCGCAGGTCTTTTTCTTGTTTTATTCCCTACCTGCCTTATGGGGCAAAATATACAACAGGGCGACAGTACGATACTGGATGATTATTTGCTGGAAGAGGTAGTGGTTACCGGACCCGGTCGGAACGGTTGCTGAAAAATGTACCGGTAACAACCATTGTAATTCCTTCACGGGCAATAGAACAATCCCAGGCCGGTAATCTGAAAGACTTGTTGACTTATGAGTTCCCAAGCATTCATTTTCAAAATAATGGCGGTTATGATAATACCAACATGCTGGGATTTGATGCCAAATACATCCTTTTTTTAATTGACGGTGAACGCATGTCGGGGAAAACATTCAATAACCTGGATTATAACCGGATCAATCTCAATAATGTAGAACGGATAGAAATCGTGAAAGGGTCCCTCATTGGCAATAATCTGCCGGTGAGGGGCCCAATTCTTGACCGACCGCGGTTTCAGAGATTCAACGATTCCCTGAACCTGAAATGCAACGTGTGATCAGTGTGAATATTTGTTACGTATTGTATATGATCGATAAGGTAATGGGTACGCCGCATATTATTAAAGACCTGAAGTCCGTAAAATAAACTCCCTTTTTTATCTTCTGTCAATGAAAAGGATATTTTTATCCGTTTGTGCGTAGTTTTCAAAAGAAAATTATGTAGATTTGCTGTATTATTTTGAATGATAACCTTTGAAAATAAAAGGTTTAATCGTATGAAATCGGAAGAAATAAAAGCATTATTTGTTCGGTTTGAACAAGCGACGGCGGAAGTAGAAGGAGTGGAATGCTGGAGTGCAAGGGAGCTTCAGAAACTATTGGGCTATTCGCAGTGGCGGAACTTTGAAAATACGATTGAGAAAGCGAAAGAGGCATGTAGAAATGCAGGAGAAAATATCTCTTACCATTTTGCTGACGTCAGCAAGATGGTTCAAATAGGTTCCGGTGCTGAAAAAGAAATAGATGATATGCTTCTTACCCGTTATGCCTGTTACCTGGTTGCACAAAACGGTGATAGTCGGAAAGAGCAAATCGCTTTCGCACAAAACTATTTTGCCGTACAAACGCGCCGTGCGGAAATCGTTGAACAGCGAATGTTAGATTATGAGCGGGTACAAGCCCGTGTAAAATTAGCGGAAACGGAGAAAATATTGTCCGGTGTTTTGTATGAACGGGGAGTGAATGATAAAGATTTCGCCATTATTCGCTCTAAAGGCGACCAAGCTTTATTTCGATTAAACACTGGCATGTTGAAACGGAAATTGGGTGTTCCCGCCAACCGTCCCGTGGCTGATTTTTTGCCGACTATCAGTATAAAGGCCAAAGATTTGGCTGCTGAAATGACTTCAGTTAATGTACAAACGAAGGATTTAAAAGGAATCCATCCTATCGAAACGGAGCATGTCGATAACAATGCAGCCGTAAGAAAAATGCTTATAGAACGAGGTATTGTTCCCGAAGACTTACCGTCTGCTGAAGATATCAAGAAGGTGGAACGTAAATTGAAAAATGAGGAAAAGAAGGCGTTGAAAAATACAAAGTAAAAGGCATGAGCAAAACTCGTGATAAGAAAGGATTACGTTAAGTGCAATCATAGAAAGGATATAGGGTTAACCAAGTAACCATCTCCCTGTTGCAAGGAAAACAACCAAATCCGCCGTAATTAAAGTACCGAGCAACAAGATCAGTACTGTTATGATAGTTGCTATGATGTGGCTATATTTTTCCCTTACCCTGTTGAACCAGTTAACAAACCGCTCGTGTACGCCGAGTGTTACGGCAATTGCTAATGCAAAAAGGGAGCTTTGACTTACGAGAATCCAAATAAATTGTGTCAAGACTATTACGATAAGGCTATCTTCTCGACTTGATAACGCTATGAGTGTCAAAAAAGACGGATCGGTAAATGCGCTTATCGCATATAATGCGCCTACAGCCACCGAACCATGTTTAGAAAAAGCGGAGTTTGGTCCCTTTGTTATGTTTTCTTTCTTGATTGTCCGTACAATTCGTTTACCCGCCCATGCAAATAATAAGGCTACCACTAAAAAATCTAACACTACCCATAGTGCATCAGGCAGATCATCGAAAAAATCTGTGATAATATGAACTCCTTCTCCTAAAAGCAAAGTAGCGACGGTGCCAAGAACAACAGTTCCTAATAAGGTTATGAGCGAAAATATCATTATTTCGCGCTTTGTCGCCTTAGAGCCAAGAGCTGTAAGAATAATCAAGACTCCGAAAATATCAAAGCCTACCAACCCCAAGCCTAATGAAAATGATACAAGTTCCATGAGGCGGATAGGTTTTTTGTCTTACAGGTCGAATTCTTCCCTGTCGAATTTTACATACCGCGGGGGTGACGGATTATAGTCATCATCATCCCATAGATTGCTGGTGATCATCAGGTCGGCGCTGTACCGGTTGCAGGCAATGGGAATGTTATGCACCCGGCACTGGCGGAGCAACATCATGATATCCGCTTCGTGGGGTTGCGGATTGAGGTCGTCTATCAGAAAAACAGCCAGTTCTATCTCCTTGCGTACCACCATGGCCGCAATCTCGGCATCGCCGCCCATAGGCCCGGAGTTCATCATGGTGAATTCGGGAAACACTCCTTTTTCGTGCAACGCTTCACGTACCAGCGTTCCTGTGGTACCGGTGCAAACGAGGTGGTGCCGTGACAGAAAGTCGGCATTAAAGATTACCCATTCCACCATATCGGCTTTGCGGTGGTCATGTGCCACCAGCGCTATTGTCAGTTTTCGTCTCATAACTTTAAAGTAGATATTTTAGAATCAAGAACCAAGACTAAACGAATGTACTAATTTGTTGATGTGCCAATGTGCTAATTGAATCACTAATCATCACATCATTAAATTATCAAATCAACCCATCCATCTTCTTAATCACATTATTCACATTGGCTCATTGACTCATTGGCACATTAAATTCCTAATTCTTCGCGAATAGCGTTAATTTTTCTGTTAGCTGCCTCTTCCGCTTCTTCCAACGCTTCCCTCGTTTTTGCCGATCCCTTAACTTCGATATAGAATTTGATCTTGGGCTCTGTTCCCGAAGGACGGATCGAGAGTTTTGTGCCCTCTTCCGTGAAATATTGCAACACATTGGAAGTAGTTGGCATCTCAAGGGCAATATGTTCGCCGTGAATATAATCCACCGCTTCCAGTTTGGCGAAATCTTTCACGAGGGTCACGGGGGATCCGGCCAGCGATGTCATGGGGTTTGTCCGGAAATTCTTCATCATCGCCTCTATCTCATCGGCGCCCTCCTTGCCTTTGCGTACGAGGGAGATGCCCACCTCTTTGGAATATCCGTATTCCAGATAGATATCCTGCAGCAACTCATACATGGTCTTCCCGTTGTCGCGGGCCCATGCCGCTATCTCTGCGAACAGGGTGCAAGCCGATACGGAGTCTTTGTCGCGTACGAAGGCACCGGCCAAAAAGCCGTAGCTCTCTTCCCCTCCTCCGATATATTTTTTTATTCCTTCATTTATGCGGATGATCTCTGCGATCCATTTAAAACCGGTGTAGCAGTCGAAGATCTCGATCCCTTTTTTCACGGCGATGTCTTTGACCAGTTCGGTGGTGACGATGGTCTTTACCACATACTCCTTACCGGTAAGTAATTGCAGTTCGTCCCGGCGGGTCATCAGGTAATAAAGGCAGAGAAGCATGGTCTGGTTACCATTCACCAGAATGAAATTCCCCTCCTTGTCGCGGATAGCCGTACCGATACGGTCTGCATCGGGGTCGGTTGCCATTACCAGGTCGGCCCCGGTCTCTAGGGCCTTTTTGATGGCCAGGTCAAGCGCTGCCGGCTCTTCCGGGTTGGGAGAGATCACTGTCGGGAAATCGCCGCTCATGACATCCTGTTCAGGTACGTGGATGATATTGGTGAAACCTACCGCTCTCAAGGCATCGGGAACCAGCGTGCTTCCGGCGCCATGGATCGGCGTATAGACAATTTTCAGGTCGTTATGGTGTTGAATGGCTTCAGGGGAGAGTACCAGTTTTTTTACCTCTTCGATAAATGCTTTGTCCATATCTTTTCCGATGATCTCGATCAGGTTCTTGTTTCCCTCGAAACGGATATCGTCTACCGACTTAATGCGATTGATCTCCGCGATTATATTCTTGTCGTGAGGGGCAAGCACCTGGGCGCCGTCGTTCCAATAGGCTTTATAGCCGTTGTACTCTTTGGGATTATGTGAAGCGGTGATCATGATCCCGCTCTGGCATCCCAGTTTTCTGATAGCGTAAGATACTTCGGGAGTAGGTCGCAAGCTTTCGAAAAGAAATACTTTGATCCCGTTGGCGCTAAAAATATCGGCTGAAATCTCTGCAAATTTGCGGCTGTTGTTGCGGCAGTCGTGTCCTATCACTACTTTGATCTCACCCTGGTCGGCAAACTCTTTCTGGAGGTAGTTCGAAAGTCCTTGTGTGGCTGCACCCACCGTATAGATATTCATGCGGTTGCTGCCGGCCCCCATGATACCGCGCAGGCCGCCTGTGCCGAATTCAAGATCTTTGTAGAATGCATCGATCAGTTTTGTCTTGTCGCCACTATCGAGCATCCGCTGTACCTCTTCTTTGGTTTCGGTATCGTAGTTGCCGTTAATCCAGGACATCGCTTTGTCGGTGACCTGGGCTAATAATGTTTCTTCTTCCATGTTAAAACAGTCTTATTTATTGTTTATTCAATAGAGTGTACTTTGTATTTTTCGCCTGTCTGGTCTACTATTTTTCTGTAATATTCGTTGGAATATCCTGGTCGTAGCGGAGAGGCCGGTAACCCGTGGGGGTTGCGTTTGAATTGTCCGTTTTCCTCTGTTTTGATCACACCGTCGACATATTTTACCATAAGGTATTCACCCAGTTTTTTCCATTCCGCCACCCCTTCCTTTACCAGGTTATTGGTATATTGTGTGAGGTAGAGGACGGCTTGGGAAGGGGATTGTTCATATAGTCCGGCAGCTTCCCGTTCCACTCCGGACTGAGACGCTTTAAACTGATCTTCGAGTTTCGCCTGCACCTTTTTCATATCCGCACTCATATCGCTATAACGGGTATAGACCATATTGGAGACCCAGTTATGGATCCAGAAAGCGGAAGTCCATGAGAAATTCAACAGGTCACCGTTGCCTCTGGTCATTTCGTAAGGCGTTTCGGTGTGGCCGCAGTAGAACGGATAGTACACCGTTTGCGCTGCATCGTCGATGCCGAACCAGAAGATGCCGCCTATTTCGTTGGGTAACCCGGAGCGCATCTGCGCTACGAAAGAGAAGGCTGTCTGCTGGGTGGCGATGGGACGCTCGTTGCAATATTCAACAGAGTCTACCTCGAAGGAGAGCGGACTCCAGCGGTAGGGTGAATTGAAAGGGCCAGCGCCCACATCGAAGCGCCAATCGAGTTCGGTCCCTTCATAGTGATCGCGCATCATCTGCTGAATATCCTGTGCACTCAGTTTCCTGTCGGGTTTGATGTAAAGCGGCATGGGATCAGTGGTTTTTCCCTGTGCATAGGTTACATATCCAGCCATATCCTTATTCACCTTGTTGAAAAACGACCATACGCGTGCTTCACAATAACGGAGCGCTCCGAAATCGAGCGGAGCATACGCCTGGGCAAAACTGAAATCGGCATCGTCGCCGTTGAAATATCCTTTTTTACGGGCGAATGAGATCACATCGGGCGAGTAGATACAATTTTCAGGGTCGTCCAGCGGGAATTGCTGGATGCGTGCCTGGTTGGCATGCGCGGATACACAATCGTCGGGAATGCGCACGGCTACCCAGACAGCTCCTTTATTACCCGGTCCTTTGCCGATCATCTCCATGACCCATACCTCCTCGGGATCGGCGATGGAGAACGATTCCCCCGAACTGTAATAGCCATGCTCCTTTACCAGGCCGGTCATTATATGAATGGCTTCGCGGGCGTTTTTGGCGCGTTGCAGCGTAATATAAATAAGGCTTCCGTAATCCATGATACCTGTAGAATCCGACAGTTCGCTTCGCCCGCCGAAAGTGGTTTCGCCAATGGCCAACTGGTGTTCGTTCATGTTGCCGATCACATTGTAGGTCTGTAATGCCTGGGGTATTTCGCCCAGGTATTTTCCCGTATCCCACTCATAGACCCTGAGTATCTCACCCGGATCATATTGCCTGGCGGGCCAATGGTACAGTTCTCCATACAGTCCGTAGGAGTCGGCAGCGTACGAGATCAGTGTAGATCCGTCAGTGGAGGCTTTCTTTCCGACCAGCAAGTTTGTACAGGGAAAAGATACAGAGGTTACGAACAACAACGCAATTGCGGCAATAACTTTTTTCATATGATAATTTTTAGAACAAAGAGTAAAGACGGAATCCACACCCCCGTTTCTCAACTTGAGCGTAAAGATACTTTATTTTGTTTAATCTTCCCAAAGACTGGAATGGATATTTTGCATTTATTTCCCTGCAATGGTTCGCACAATTGGGAAAAAAAAGTTATTTTTGTGCTACCTAAAAAACCGTGCAAGGCTGATAAAATGAATATA
>NZ_CALNAT010000201.1 GCF_937873925.1 uncultured Proteiniphilum sp.
CCGCGCAAATACCTCGGACCGGCTCGCGATGAGTTGAAAAAACTCTATATGCACAAAACAGAAAGTGTATTGGGAAGCGCCGGAAAAGCGTAAACCCGTTTCCTACTAAAATTAATCCCAGCTATCTCGGATAGTTGGGATATTTTTTTGTCTTTTATCTCCGGGAAAGCACTTCCACTCCTTCATTGAATACGGACTCTTTAAGCAGGTCGTCCAGAGAAAGATGCATCCTGTACCGCCAGTAGTGCTCAGGGTTTGCCGGTACATTAACACGTTCGGTCGCGATATCGGGATTACGCAGTGTTTCATCGATCGACAGCCAGTCCTGTAACGGCAGGATCACCCACATGGCCGACGACCGGAGATGATGTTCAATGATCTGCCGGCAGATAGCGGTATTACATTCGGCCGGAGCAGCACCTTCCCGGTGCAATACCTCGTTATAGTAACGCTGGATGAGTTCCCGGTTCTCTGTCCACCATAAACGCAGGGGCGACATATCGTGGGTAGAGGTCGTACAAACCGACAGATAAGGCAACCTCCGCAGGTCGGTGAAAGCGAGATGCGGGTCTTTGGGCATCCGCTCGATCTCCAGGCTTAACATCTGTAACTCCTGCATGACGGACGGCACACAATCCGGCACCATACCCAGATCCTCCCCGCATACCATCATCTTCGTGGATGAAATAAGCACCGGCAGCTTTTTCATTGCCTCTTCGCGCCAGAAATAATTATGCCGGTGATAATAGAATTCATCATACAGGCGGTTGAACGCCTCTCTCACGTGACTGTCGAGATAACGGTAAGAGTAGGTATATTGCGCCGTAATGCGCGGATGAAAACGGTGATGATCCTGCGGATCGCGTACGAAGAGCACCTCTGCGCATAACAACATAAGCCCGTCGCAGATCTGCCGGCTTTTATCATCTTTTTTATTATCAAACAGTTGTTTTACTTTTCTTTGGGTATCGCAATGCGATTTCAGTTTGAACCGCTCCCATCCTATGGTCTCCAGATATTTTCTCTTTATTTCTTCGGTATGCTCCGCAAAAATGTCCGGTAAAAAGTGTTCATGAATAAACGGTTGTACCATACGCTCTTCATCAAAGGGGATTCCTGCACGATTGATCTCTTCCACCCAGAAAGGCAACGCCGGCCTGAAGTGGCCGAGCGACCCCTGTACGGCATCGAGCGGTATTTCCCAGATACGGAAAAAACCCAGTATATGATCGATCCTGTAAGCATCGAAATAATCCGCCATTTTGCGGAAACGGTTTACCCACCAGGCATAGCCATCCTTTTCCATCATCTGCCAGTTATAAGTGGGAAAACCCCAGTTCTGGCCGAAGAAGGAAAAATCGTCAGGTGGCGCACCGCTTTGGGTATCCATATGAAAAAGGTCGGGAGCTACCCATGCATCTATACTGTTGCGGCTGATACCGATAGGGATATCCCCTTTTAATGCTACTCCCTTTTCGTGTGCATACGTTTTCACGCCGAAAAATTGCCGGTGAAGCAGGTATTGCAGGAAAGACCAGTATTGTGTCTCCTCTTTTGCTTCGATATCGTTGTCTATCATCTGCCTCAGCAGTTCTTCATTATAGCCGACAAATTCACCCCATTCCCTGAAATCGGCACTGCCGTATTTATCACGCAGATAACAATAGCATGTATAGGGGAACAGCCATGAATTATTTTTCTCCCGGAAAGCGTTATACCCTTCCGAGGCAAGTACTTTCCCCCCCTCCTCCAGATAGAGCTCCCGGCTATACCGGCTCTTTAACGACAAGACTTTCTCATAGTCCAGTTCCGGCAGTCGGTTCAGTTCTTTTGCTTCTTTGAGGAAAGCATGCTGCTTTCTCTTGTTTTTCAGGGGATAATCGCTGCATCCCAGATATATAGGATGGAGGGCATAAGCTGATATGGCGCTGTAGGGATAGGAATCCCGCCAGGTCTTGGTCGCCGTGGTATCATTCACCGGCAACAACTGGATCAATTGTTGCCGGGTGAGTGCGGCCCAGTCGACTATCTTGCGGAGATCGGCAAAATCACCCACGCCAAAACTATCATCCGTTCGCAATGAGAAAACCGGAATGGCCGTACCCGTTCCTCTGTAAGTAAAACCCGGGTAATGAAAAAGCAAGGACATCTCTACAAGGACGGCATTCTCTGTATGGGCTTTCTCCGCTGTTAAAACACGATTTCCACCATCCTCCCAATATACCCCTTCACCGGTAATTCTATCCACGATCACAAACTTATACTCACTCTTTGCCGGCAGTTTTCCGGCGTCGAGCATTATCTGCCATTCCCCTTCATCCAGATAAGAGAGCGGTCTGGCCAGTCTCAGATCCCATCCTCCCAGTGCTTCACATTCGCCGCTGATCACCAGCATTTGATCCCGGGCTACATAAGGACAGACAACATTTAACAAAACAGTGCGGGTATAATATCTCGAAGGCAAAGGACGTATTTCATGCCGGAAAACGGTATCGGTAAAAACTGTGGAATAAAGGTAGGAATGATATGGTTTGTTCTTCCAAAGATCCTGAATAATAAACTTTTTCCTTCCTCTGGTGATGTGGAGCTTCCGGTTGCTCCCCCATTCACGGCGAACGGTACGGCCGTCCTGCCTGATGAAATAGTAGTACGCTATATCGCTCGTTGCGGCGATATTCACTTCTGCAGACCAACTGTCGCCGTCAGCATTAAGGTTAATCGCATGGGTTTCATTTGAATTTCCCAGTTCCGGAGCCGTCCCGCAAAGACAGACCTGCTCTCCCCAGGCAGTATGATAATTGATTGTAAATGTAAGTTGCGCCATTCGGTAATATTCATTAGAATTAGTCGTTTTCTCGCTATGGCATAGTGTAAACAAGCTTATCCTCTGCCCATTTAGCTTAACGAAAACGTTCATTAACTGTTTATGGTTGACAAACAAATCTACAATGTTTCACCTACGATCCGGATAAAAATCAAGGCTTTTTATCCGGATTGCCATGCAATCGTTTGCGAGACGGAAAAGGTCAGAGGAAGATAAGGATCAGTAGTTGGGCGGTGATCACCCTGAGAAACATCGTAAGCGGATAGACAGTGGCATAACTCACCGCAGGAATATCATTTCCTGCCGTTGCGTTCGCATAGGACAATGCCGGGGGATCAGTCATACTTCCCGCGATCAACCCCATCAGCGTGAAATAATTCAGTTTATATACTTTTCGTCCGATAATGCCGATGATCAGCAGGGGTACAACAGTAATGACGGCGCCGTAGCCGATCCATTTGTAGCCGCCGTTCACTACCGTTTCAACAAAATTTTCTCCCGCTCCGAGTCCCACACAGGCAAGGAACAGGGCAATACCGATCTCCCTCAGCATCAGGTTGGCGCTCATAGTAGTGTAAGTCACCAACTTATACTTCGGCCCGAATTTGCTGATCAGGATAGCCACAATGAGTGGTCCTCCTGCCAGCCCCAATTTTACTGGCTGGGGGACGCCGGGAATCATAAAGGGAATGCTTCCCACAAGTACACCCAACGCGATACCTATAAAAATAGAGATAAGATTGGGTTCCCTAAGGCGTTTCAATGAGTTTCCGAGGAACTTCTCCACATTGGCGATCGCTTCTTCCGAACCCACGACTGTTACCCGGTCGCCCAGCTGCAACTGAAGCCTGGAATCGGCAATCAGGTCAACCCCGGCACGGTTCACACGGGTAATATTGATACCAAACAGGTTCCGCAATTTCAGGCTGCCTATAGAACGTCCGTTTATAGCCGGTTTGGTGATCGATATCCTGCGTGAAACCAGCAGCGAATCCAATTTATTCCATTCTCCTTTGTCCATATCGATTCGCTGCCCGATAAGCGCTTCAATCACATCGATATTCTTCAGGTTGGAAACCACCAGTATTTTGTCGTTTTCTTCGAGAATTGTCTCTGTCTGAGGAACGACCAATACTCCTGTGCTTGAATGTAACACCCTTGATATGACAAATTCCTTATCAATCAGCCTTTTCACTTCCCGGATATTTTTCCCGAAGATAGAGGGATTCTTCACCTGCAATGAGAACATGTGTGCTTCCATCATTTTAGAGGCCCCATTGTCATCCAGTTTGCTGTTCTCTTTGGCAAAATTGATGCTGAAGATATATCTGAAAAGTACAATGCTCATGATGATCCCCACCACTCCCAACGGATAAGCAACCGCGTAGGCTGTGGCTATGGTAGGATCGGTAGTCCCCGTTACATCGGTGTAAGTTTGTTGAGCCGCACCCAATCCCGGGGTGTTGGTAACCGCCCCCGACAGTATTCCTACCATGGTCGCGATAGGCAGTCCGGTTATTATATGCATAATATAGGTGATAAACACACCCAGCAGCACCACACCGGATGCCAGCATATTGAGGGTAATCCCGCCCTGTTTGAACGAGGAAAAGAAGCTGGGTCCCACTTGCATCCCTATGGAATAGATGAACAGGATCAATCCGAACTCTTTCAGGAAATGGAGCACGCTTTCATCGATCTGCAGACCGAAATGCCCCAGAAATATACCGAAAAAGAGAATCCATGTCGTCCCGAGTGAAATACCGAAAATCTTTACTTTACCTAACAATAATCCTGTCGAGATCACAAGCGCGATCACAAGTATCGAATGTGCAATACCCGTTCCGGTAATTAATTCTATCAACCACTCCATTTTATCTTTTAATAACCTAAAAATTCATCAAAATCAGTTGTTTTCAAATTTTATTGAAAACGTTTCTTCCATTTATCGACCTGTCTGAAAAATCGACGCAAAGGTAATGTTTATTTCACTCTAAACAAAATGTGACCGTAACCCATTCGTCCATTCCGGAAAAGTACCGGTAACTTAGCCCCTGCGCTTCGCCGGCAGCACGGATAACAGGGATATCTTCCTTATAGAAACCACTCAGGATCAGCCTTCCATTCCTGTTCAACACCTGGGTGTAGCCCGGAATATCCTGCAGGAGAATGTTGCGGTTGATGTTGGCCAGGATCACATCGTAAGTTTCATCGCCCAGCAGCTCCGCTCCGCCCTGTAACAGGCGGATGTTACCGATGTCGTTCAACCGTACGTTCTCCGTTGCATTTTGGTATGCCCACTCGTCTATATCGATGGCAGTCACCGGAGAGGCGCCTTTCATGGATGCCAGAATAGCCAGCATGGCTGTCCCGCAACCCATATCGAGAAGCGACTTATTTTGTATGTCCATTTTCAACAACTCCCTTATCATCAGCTCTGTGGTCTGGTGATGTCCCGTTCCGAACGCCATTTTAGGATCAATCAATATACGGTATCCGAACTCTCCTTCAATCTGATGAAATGAACTATAAATACACAAAGCGCTGTCAATGACCACAGGCTGAAAATAGTTCTTCTCCCATTCTTCATTCCAGTTTTTATCCTCCATTTCACGGAAGTAATAAGTGATCTCCGCTTCAAGCGGAAAATCGGAAAGAAGTTGATCCACTTGTTCCGGCAAAAAATCCGGTAAGGGAATATAAGCTTCCAGACCTGTTTCGATCTGGACAAACGACTCGAATCCGATTTCACCCAGCCCGGCTGAGAGTACGTCTGTCAACACTTCTGTATTCGGTTCGCAATTGAATTGTACTTGTATATACTGCATAATTACTTTAATCGAAACGGCAAAGGTAGTCAACTTTACTGAACTTTGGACAACTTTTACCCGGCAGTGAAAACAGGCGCTTTCAACAGGAAGAGAGTCTCCAAAAAATGTAAAAATCATTTTGCTTGGAGGGTTTATTTGTTTATTTGTGTTACAAATGAATCTGATTCTGCAAATTAAGAATGGGGATTATCTTTTTTTGTCCTATTTTTATCCGCTTAATAAATTTAGTCGTTTCAATTTTATTGCACTCTTACTACGCGTTCCACATAGTCAAAACAAGTTTTGCCTCTGTATTCGCTTATCGAAATAGTTCTCGTGATAACATAATCCGGACCAATTCGTCTTTTATATATAACTTAACGAAGAAGTTCTTGCAACGTAAAACATAGTTCAAAAGCAAACGATAATGAAAAAAATTATATTATTCATCTCTTTATTCACCGCCGCCTTTCCTTTGTTCATGTCGTACGGGCAGAATGCGGGTGCGGAGGAGTTAATCCATGAAGGCGTGGAACTGCACGATGAAGGTAAATTCAAAGAAGCCATTGAGATATATAATGAGGCACTTAAACTCGATCCTAACTCAGTACAGGCAACCTATGAGTTATCATTATCTTACCTTGCATTACAGGATTACCAAAATGCATCGAAGTATAGTACGGCGGTAATCAATTCCAATAACAAGCAGCTATCTTCCGGTGCGTACGCCGTAAAGAGCGAAGCGCTGGCGGGAATGGACAAAGTGGATGAAGCCATCGCGTTGCTTCAGGAAGGTTTAATAAAAAATGGCGATGAGTACCTGTTGCGTTTCAATCTGGCGCTGAATTATTATAAAAAGGGAGATACTGACAAAACGCTCGAACACATAAAAAGAGCCATCGATCTGGACAAATTACATAGTGGCGCCTTTTTATTGAATGCTTATGCTCTCAACGACAAAGAATTATGGGTGCAAAGTATATTGTCCTTCCAGATGTTCCTTCTGCTGGAGCCCGACAGCAAAAGGTCGAAGAACGCCTTCGAGGAAATGCTGAATACCATGCGCATCAAAACTGCCGAAGAGCCCGTACAAAGATCGTTCATCCAGCAACAAATGATGCGAAACAAACCCGATACCCTCCCGCTTCGCAATGAAATACCCCCTTTGAGTATCGAAGACGGGCTAAACCGTAACTTCGTGTACCATGCCATCACCACTACACTCGATTCCCTGAAAAACACTCCCGAAGGGGAAGATGAGTTCACTCTTTTCAAGACCGTCAACAGGGAGATCATGAAAGTGCTTGTAAGAGAGAGCAAGGGAGCCAAAGAGGGTATATTCTGGACTTTTTATATTCCCTTCTTCTCCCATATCGCGGAATCTGAATATTATGACACCTTTTGTCGCTACATCAGCGTATCCTACTTCCCCGAATCTCTGGAGTGGTGGAAACAAAATCCCGGGGACGCCGTGGATTTTGTGATCTGGTTTGAAAAAGGGGACGACAAGTGAGAGAAAAGTTAATAAAAATCGATTACCTTTGCACTGAATTCCACATATTAAGGAAATGAATAACGAGGAACAACTGCTGGAAGAATTGCGGGATCCGAAGACAAGTCGGAAAGGATTTGCCAAGCTTGTTTCCGAATACAGCGAGAGGCTCTACTGGCAGATACGGAAAATGGTGCTTTCACATGACGATGCCAACGACATCCTTCAGGACGTATTCATCAAAGCCTGGATGAATCTGGAAAACTTCAGGGGTGAAGCCAAGCTCACTACCTGGCTGTACCGTATTGCCATTAACGAAAGCATCACCTTCCTCAACAAGAAACGGAGTCAGAATCATATCTCCTTCGACGATGACGACACGTTCCTGCTCAATACGCTTGAGGGCGACTCCTATTTCGACGGCGACGAAGCCCAGAAACTTCTTCAGAGAGCTATTCTCACCCTTCCGGAAAAGCAACGTCTCGTCTTTCAGATGAAATACTCCGAAGAGATGAAATACGAAGATATATCCGAAATTCTGGGAACTTCGGTGGGGGCCCTCAAGGCCTCCTACCATCATGCGGTAAAGAAAATTGAAAAGTTTTTAAGCGAACCGCATTAAACCTTTTACTGATCATTAAGTCTATTCAACAGAACAGCGCAAAAATAAAAGGTATGGAAACAAAATTTAACAATTTGAAAGAAATAGATAAAACTAAAAATCCTTTTAAAGTACCCGAAAATTATTTCGCGCAATTCAATGAAGAAATAATGGATCGCCTGCCGGAAAGGGAGATAATAGTTCCCGGGCCGGTTTCTCTGTGGGACAGAGTGAAACCGTGGGCCTATCTGGCTGCCATGTTCGTCGGACTTTACATCACCATTAATTTCCTGACGAAAGAGCGGGTAAATGACAATTTAGCCGACAACCGGGCGGTGACCCCACAAATGCAGTCAGTATCGTCCGTCCCGACGGAAAATTACTGGTCTACCGTGCAGATAACCGAAGAAGAATTCTATCAGTATCTGGAAGAGCAATTGATCGGTGACAGCTATTTCGATTATATGTATCACCAGTATTATTTGAACTGAAAGTATCATACATCTTTTAAAAAGAATTTTGTGATGAGAAGAAGTGTTTTTTTGCTTTTATGTGCGCTCATACTACCCGCCTATTTCTTCGGCCTCTCTGCCCAGGAGAAGAAAATGAATATGGCGGATTATGAAAAAAGGAAAAAAGAGTATGTGACGAAAGAGGCGGGACTCACCCAGGATGAAGCCGGTAAATATTTCCCCCTGAATAATGAACTGACACAAAAGAAATTCAAACTGCACAAGAGCCACAGAGATAAACTACAGCGTATCAAAGACAACAGCAATATCTCCGACGAAGAGTACAGAAGAATGCTGGAAGATGATGTAGAAGTGAAACTCAAAGAAGCCGCCCTCGACAAGGAATATTCCTCCAAATTCGAAAAGGTATTGTCTCCCGAAAAACTCTATAAAGCCCAGCAAGCCGAAAGAGATTTTATTCAGCGGGAAGTGACCAACTTCAGAAATGAAGGGAGAAGCAACAGAAGATAATAGAAAGGTTTAACCGGCACACTCAAAAAAGACCTATAAATCAACGTCATTTGTTGCCAAAGGAAGATAAGATATGTTACACAATGGGTTGTCCCATAAGCCCCGATTTAATAAAAACACCCTCGTTACAGCATATTGTAGCGAGGGTATTTTGTTGTTTTTTCGACTTATGGGACAACTTCACCATTCATGTTATAGCCTGAATATAGTTGCTCGGAGCCATTCCATACTGCTTTTTGAATGCAGACGAGAAGTGAGAGAAGTTCTTGAAGCCTACCTCCATATAAACATCAGTAACTGATTTACCTGTTTCTTTTAGCTTTTCATAAGCAACTTCCAGCCTTCGTTGTATCAACCATTTTTCAGGAGACAAGTTGCTTATTTTCTTGAAATCCCTTTTGAGTGTGGAAAGGCTGCGCCCGGTAAAAGAGGCAATATCTTCAACAGATAATTCATACATGTAATTTTCGTTCAAAAAATCGAGAATGTCTATTTTCCAAGGTTCGGTAAAGTCAAAGAGTGTCGGATAAAACCGTTCGTCAATTCTCAACAGAGCATAAAGACCTTCAAGCATCTTCAGGTACATAATATCATCCGAAGGCTTCATAGATGAATCGAAGTAGGGTGTAATTGAGAGAAATAGTCCTTTAATGTCAGGCGTTTCAGGTAACTTAATAACACTCTGCTTATGCTTCGTTATAGTATGAGGTAGGTCTTTTTTCTCGAAATCCTGAAAAACTTCCCGCAAAAACTTCCGTTTGAAACAGATGAATATGCCCATGAACGGTTCGCCGTTTTTGGGTTGCTTCGTCATCTCCACACGGTTATCCCGCCGCATAAAAACATATTCGCCCGGACGGACTACCGTTTTCCTCTTCCCTTCTTCCAAAACATACTCTCCCGAATAAACATAAACAAGAAAGTGGTCGCGCACCATCTTCGAACACATGCAGTCGTTACTGAAGTAGTAACTGAAAACGATATCGGAATAGTTAAACGTTATATATTCTTCATTCTTTGTTTCCATAGATTTTATCCTTCCTGCAAAGATAGTATTTTCCGGAGCCATTTCTCAATATCAGCCTGTGAAGAATTCGCCCGGCTTCCGCTAAGGCTAAACCCTTCTTCATGCTTTGACTCCTTAGTTAGTTTTTCAACATCGTTAAAACCCTGATCTACGCTTCCGCCACCATGTGTGCAAAATGGGATAATGGTTTTCCCTTTCAGGTTGTGGCTTTCAATAAAAGTGGCTATTACCATCGGATAAGTTCCCCACCAGATTGGGAAGCCGATAAATACCGTATCGTATTGGTCGATATTCTCTACTTTCGTTTTTATCTCCGGACGGGCATTGTTATTCTTCTCCTCTTTGGCGACTTCGGTTGTTTCATGATAACCTTCGGGATATGCTTTCACGGTTTCAACCCGGAACAGATCTGCATTCGTCAATGTTTGTATCTGTTTAGCCACCGCTTCGGCGTTTCCCGTGCGGGAATAATAAACGACAAGTGTCTTGCTGTTCTGGACAAAGGCCGATAAAGTTGCTGTCATAATGATAATCGATAAGATAATCATTTTCATTTTGTATCTATTTGATTAAACATTTTTCCCTGCTTTATATGCCTCTTCAACAGCCGGATTACCGATAATATCGCCTTTATCCCATGCACCGTAGCCAATGATCGTGTTTGTCCATTCTACATTATCCAAGCAGTCTATATAACCTTGGAAAGCAGCCAATGTCCCCGCCATGGATTTTTCTCCCTGATCGGCAAGTGTGGCGATAAGGTAGGCTTTGCCTTTTAGTTGGGTATAACGGGGGACGGTACGGTCAATAAGCGTTTTCAACTGTGCATCCATGGTGTAGAAATAGACAGGAGTGGCAAACACAAGTATGTCTGCCGCCACCATTTTGTCTAAAATTTCTTCCATATCATCTTTTTGTACACATTTATGGGTAGCATAACACGCACCACATCCAAGGCAGTAGTTGATCTTCTTATTGTGGAAGAAAATCTTCTCGGTTTTGTGTCCGGCTTCGTTTGCGCCGCGCATAAACTCGTCGCTCAGATAATCGGAGTTTCCTTTCCGACGTGGGCTGGCTGAGATTATTAATATGTTTTTGCTCATCGTGCCATATTCTTTAAAGTTTCTTCCGGGTATTGCCCTCCGACAAATTGGATATCTGCACTTACGTCATCAATATGGGCTACTTCTTCCGTCGTAAGTTCTACTTCTACCGCACCGATATTCTCTTCGAAACGAGGCAATTTGGTCGTTCCCGGTATCGGTGCTATCCACGGTTTCTTAGCCAACAGCCATGCCAGAGAGATTTGAGCCGGAGTAGCATTCTTTTCAGCGGCCATTTCTTTCAGTAGGTTAACAACAACCTGATTGGCTTCTCTTGCTTCAGTGGTAAAACGCGGTAGGATATTCCGGAAATCTTTTTCATCGAATTTATATCCGGCATCATATTTCCCTGTCAGGAATCCCTTGCCAAGTGGACTGAAAGGAACCAGACCGATACCGAGTTCTTCCAGTGTCGGAATAACTTCATTTTCCAGATTCCTGAACCAGATGGAATATTCACTTTGCAATGCCGATAGTGGGGTAACGGCATGCGCTTTACGGATAGTTGCCGACCATGCTTCGGATAATCCCCAGTATTTTACTTTGCCTTCCTGTATCAGGTCGCTCACTGTTCCGGCGACATCCTCAATCGGCACATCCGGATCAACACGATGTTGATAATAGAGGTCAATGTAATTCGTCCTTAACCTTTTCAGGGATTGTTCCACCACTTTGCGGATATGTTCGGGGCGGCTATTCAGACCCGGGCTTCCATTGGCTACATCGAAACCGAACTTTGTTGCTATTACTACTTCTTTACGGAACGGCTCTACGGCTTCCCCGACAAGTTCTTCGTTGGTGAACGGGCCATATACTTCTGCCGTGTCGAAGAATTTTTCTCCTTTTTCATACGCGGTGCGTATCAATCGTATCATTTCATTTCTGTCCGGCAGTGGAGTATACCCATGGCTCATCCCCATACATCCCAAACCTATTGCAGACACTTCCAGTCCTTGTATTCCTAATTTTCTTGATTTCATATCTGTCTTGTTCTATATTGTTTATTCCAAATATTCCTTAAAAAAAGATTCCATTTTGTCATAAGGAATTATCTCTGCCTGATTATCATAAAGATCTACGTGACTTGCACCGGGAATAATCAACAACTCCTTATTATTTCCTTTCAATTTCTTGAAAGCATCTTCGCTGAAATAGCGGGAATGTGCTTTCTCTCCGTGAATTACGAGTACCGCACTGCGTATTTCATCACTATAAGAGAGCAGGGGCATATTGATGAAAGAAAGAGCAGACGTTGTGTTCCATCCGTTGTTTGAGTTGAGAGAACGTTTGTGATAGCCACGATTTGTTTTGTAGTAACTATGATAGTCTTTCACAAATTGCGGGGCATCATCAGGTAGAGGATCTACCACACCACCACCAAGTGCATACGATCCATTTTTTGCGTCGATTGTACGTTGAGCATTGAGTTGCTGGCGAAGTTCATAGCGTTTGTCTGCATCCATCGAATCGAAATAGCCGTTGGCATTCACGCGGCTCATGTCATACATTGTAGATGTAACGGCTGCCTTGATCCGGGTGTCGATAGCGGCTGCATTCATTGCCATACCACCCCATCCGCAAATACCGATAATTCCGATACGCTCCGAATCTACATTGTCGAGCGTTGACAGGAAATCGACGGCAGCCGAGAAATCTTCCGTATTAATGTCGGGCGAGGCTACATAACGAGGCTGTCCACCACTTTCTCCAGTATAAGACGGGTCGAAAGCAATAGTCAGGAAACCACGTTCGGCCATTGTCTGTGCATAAAGCCCCGAAGACTGTTCTTTCACAGCGCCGAAAGGGCCAGATACGGCGATAGCCGCTAACTTTCCATTGGCATTCTTAGGGACATACATATCGGCTGCCAGTGTAATGCCGTAGCGGTTTCGGAAGGTTACTTTACTGTGATTTACTTTATCGTTTTTTGGAAACACTTTGTCCCATTCGTTTGTTAATTCTAACTTTTCCATATTATTATCATTTATTTGATTCTTATTAATCATTCCGTTCGTTGCTCTTACTGTGGATACTACAATCACAAGCAAAGCTATTAATATACTTTTCTTCATTTTCTTATAATTTACCTGTTATCCCTAATTCTTTTTTATTCAGAGTCTATGGAATTGATAATGTAACCACACAATCCCGTCACGGAGCTGCTTTACCGATAAGAGTTGCAATGCTTGACCCGTTGCGGGAAATTCACCGGCTTTTCCTTTGTATTCGATAATAGATGAAACTCCCGACAAACCATCTACTCCCGGATAGATAAGAAGGCTTAATTCATCAATTAATCCTTCTTTAAGGAATTTCCCATTAAGGACTCCACCTCCGTCAAGCAGCAGTTCATCATAGCCAAATTCTGAATAAAGTGTTTCAAGGGCTTTGTGCAGGTCATAACCATCATTTCCTGCAAAGATGTAGGATATGCCTTTCTGGCGAAGATGTGATAAATATTCATCTGAAACCCGCTCGCTTAATACAGTTATTACATTATCCCCATTTATATTATCGTCCGGATAAATAATTTTTCCTTTTGAATCGAATATAATGCAGGTCTTTTCTGTTTCCCGTTTTCCTATATGTGTTTTGAATATATTGGCAGGCACATATTTCGAATAATCAAATATCTCTACCTGATTATCAATTTGGATCGTATTGTTTCCAATCATCCAAGCACGGGCTTTCAGTTCACTACTAATTTCGTAATAAGGTTCATACATTTTATCCTGTATCATTCCGTTGAAAGGAGGTGTCCAGCGGTCGGCAACCAGCCTGCCATCAACGGAACTCATCATGTGACATATTACTTTTGGCTTCATACTTTATTAATTTTATTGCTCTTTTTCTTTTTGTTCAAATTCAAAGGTAACAGTTGCATTGCCGAAACCTAATGCTGATGCCAAACTTATTGTATCATCTACTTTGCCCAATCGTGTATAACTATACGATGTAGAGAAACTTTTATAGAATAATACTAACGTTTGTGACCCATACAACATTAAATCGCCGTTTTGTATTGTTCCCGGATTGGATGCATTAGTCGGCAAGCTGCTTTGCAAGTTGTTGTTCAACTCAGACATTGTGATTGTCATTGGCAACAATTTTTTAAAGGCATTTACTGTTACATTATCCTGAAAGGTCGCTGCAAATGTTTCTGAACCGACTGTTATCTTCAATTTCATGTTATCTTCCGGATTTTCACTTTCATTATTGTTTCCCGTCTCCGGTAGTTGTGGCACTTTGGAGTTTTTTCATGGAAACTTCAAAGGCTTTCTTCGCTTTCTCATATCCGGCATCCTGAATCCAAAGTTTAGTTGTAATGAAGAGTTCTTCGCGGGGTATTCCACTTTGCCTGATAGCCCTACCTACGCCTTCTTCGTTCATATAAGCCGCCGCCGTATCTATCGAACGGTAACCTACTTGTAAGGCATCCGATACGAATTGTTCTGTTTCACCCGGTTCTACCTGATAAACGCCAAATCCTAAGATAGGCATTTCAATTCCGTTGTTCAGTTTTACTGTTTTCATCTTATTTTATCGTTATAATATTTAGCTATTCCTCCGAATTTACAATTACAAAGGAATAACAAAATCAACAAAGTCATTTTGCTTTACAGTTCAAATAGTTTTGCTGTAAAGTCCAATTACATTAAACGAACTGGATCGTATCAAAAAAGATCCCCTACTTTGCTATTTCCAACATGAATAGGGATACTCGAGTAGGAGAAACGGGATTATTTTCCGTTTCGTTCTCTCACACCACCGCCCATACGGCCCGTAAGCGGTGGTTCCTTAATTTACACGATGTACCGTTTTGTAGTAGTCCGAGAAAAAGATGTAACCGGCCTGTTTCAGCCGGTCGGTGTGTATGCAATTCCTGCCCGGAAAATGTACTTTTAATTTCAGGCATCTCAACGTCTTTACTTCTATCTATTTGGTTGAGTGTCCATCTGCATTCTGCTTCATTCTCCAAATGATATTGTGCTTCAGTATAAATGAGATAGAATTCACTTAGCCTGAAATAGACCGCATTCAATATTAATTTTCTTGATGCGTCTTTTCTGCATCGTTGCCACCAGGTAATTAATAATCTTCATTGAGTATGTTTGTTTATCTTGCGTAAATTAATTCAAAAACGTTTTTCACTGCGTCTAAATATTAGTATTCCCAGATAGTGTCCGGTGTTGGCAACTTTTTGAATCCTTTTACTTTTGCATTCACCAAGTAAAAGGAGCAATTCACTCAATCTCCTGTATAACTTCAAAAATAACAGGTATAATCCTCCCAAAACTGTAAATAATGATGACTGTAATTTTTATTTTTTATTTGAGATCCGAAGTCACTACTTTCCCCGCAATTCGCATCCTGGCAATAAAGGTATTATTTTATGGCATTAAACAATCATTTATTTTCTATAATTTGATGGAGATTGTCCCGTTCTTTTTTCAAAAAAAGATAGAAAATATTCATAAGTGCCAAAATGCAGTTCATGGGCAATTTGCTTGAGCGGTTTGGAAGTCTCTGTCAGCAGCTCTTTCGCTCTTTGCAGCTTTAATTCATGAAAAAACTGTAGTGGAGTATATCCTGTGTATTCTTTGAATATTTTTCTGAATGTTGAATAGCCGATCCCCAGGCTTGCCGCGATCTCCCTCATATTGATATTTTTGTGAATATGTTCAATCATAATGATTTTTGCGAGTTCAATTTTTTGTACTGATTCTTTTGAGTCGAAATTCTTGTTTTGAGTTAAAGATAGAACGGTTCCCAGTATATTAAGTGCAATACCGGCCAAATATTGCTGGCTCGCTCGTTTATCTTCTTTGGCCACTCTTATGGCATTCACGTAGAGGTTTACTAAATCCCCATTTACCCCTACATTGAGGATTTGATTATCAGGTGATATGAATCCGTGGGCGACAATATTATCAATAATCTTCCCTTCAAAACCGATGTAGTATTCGTCCCATCCACTCTCTTTCGAAGGACTGTAGGTGTGCCACTGACCCGGAAACAGAAGAATGATCTGTCCCTCTGCAATATTTGTTTTTCCGGTGGTTACGGAAGAAAAAACCCCTTTTCCTTTACTGATATATATGATATGATTTGAGGACAAAATACGACCCTTGTCAGGCTTAAAAAAATGACTTTTGGGATGTTTTGCCGGAGGATAGAATGTATTCGGAGGGATTGTCTGAAAACCAACCGAATCGACCGTCAATCCGAATTTTTTGTCCCGTTCATTGACCAACAGGTATTTAAAATCTATAGCCGTATCATTGTATCTCATAGTCTTTCAATATCATATTAGTACAATTATCCTGACTCCCCATATGTTGGAATACCATTGAAACCAACAATTTTAATGAACATAACTGCGAGGATTTCAATACAAAAAAAATAAAAACCGTACACTTTCACAAGAAAAAGGATATTTATTTATTGTGATCCTGAAGTGGATGTTTGTTTTATGATCCCTATCGGGCTTAGTCCAAAGCAGAATTTAAAGCAAAAAGAGCAAAAATTAAAGTTTCCCCTGCATAAAAAGAAGTAAATTGCGCTTTCAAGAATATGATCCCATAATAAAAATAAACGATTGACAAGACTTGGTCTATTATGCATACAGCTATCTGATTAATACATGGAATTTGATCGGGATTTATATTTATAATAATCATGCAATGAAGGGTTTTTCTCTTAAAAGCATCAAATTGTTGAAAAATAGCACTTAATACAAATAAGTAACATGGATAAAAATAAGAATTCCTTCTCCAGACGTTCATTTATAAAATCAGGGTTGGCACTGACAGCGCTTCCTTTTGTGAATTCCCCGTCTTTATTTGCCTATGAAAACTCAACGGAGGTAAAAGATAGTTTGTACGAGCTGTTTCAAAACCCTCCCGCAACAGCCCAACCCTATGTGCGATGGTGGTGGAACGGCAATAAACTTACGGCAGAAGAGATTGTGCGGGAACTGGATATAATGAAAGCAGCGGGTATCGGAGGGGTGGAGATAAACCCTATCGCTTTTCCGGGCGGTGATGATTTAGGGATTTCTTCGTTACGATGGCTCAGCCCGGAGTGGATAGAAATGGTGAAAGTGGCGTTAAAAGGAGCCGAACAACGCGGTATCCTGTGCGATATTATTGTTGGCTCAGGCTGGCCTTTCGGAGGAGAATTCTTACAAATGGAAGAACGAAGTCAATTGATGACCATTGTCAGTTACCCTGTAAAAGGTGCCGGAGTGAAAGAGTTGCTTACCGCAGATATATTTAAAGAAGCGGCTCCTGTTGTTCATTCGCCATACGATAAACCCTTTTACGAAGTTTATTCGGCTTATCTGGCTCCCACAAAATTAGACCGTTTTGTTGCTCCCGCAGAAATCTCTGTTGATCAAAATACAGATTCACTCAATTTTGAAATACCCGAGGGTGAGCATATCTTATATGTACTGGTAAAAATATCAGGTTTCCAGGCGGTCATTAATGGTTCGCCGGGAGCGGCAGGGCCGGTATTGAATCACTTTGACCGGGAGGCTGTTGAACGTTTCCTGAACCGGATGTCTGACAATCTGTTCCCGGCCCTGAAGGGATTGAAAGGTTTTCGGGCGTTGTTTTGCGACAGTATGGAACTGGAAGGTGCGAACTGGTACAAAGATTTCAAAGAACAGTATATTCAGCGCAGGGGATACGACGTTACTCCTTATCTTCCCTTTATTTTATATAAAGTAGGGCATATGGGACACGCCATGGAAGGAGGTGTGGTCACCGAATTGGCGGGAGAAGCAAAAGAAGAAGTTGCCAGGGTTAAGTATGATTTCTATGTGACCTGTATGGAAATTATCCGTGATCACTTCGTGAAGCCCTATACCGCCTGGTGTAACAAACATGGGTTCCAGTCGAGGATGCAACCTTACGGACGCGAGTTCCACCCGTTGGAAGGTTCTTTTAATGTCGACATTCCCGAATGTGAAACATGGCTTTTCCAGGGAGGGACAGACGAAGAAAGACCGTTTACCGGACGGACAGCTTACACCAATGTAAATAAATTCGTAGCGTCGGCCGCCCGTTTATCAGGAAAGAAAATTATCAGTTGTGAAGAGGTCACGAATACGGATGATGTTTTTAATGTACCCTTGCAGACCGTTAAATTGGGAGGTGATCAGAGTAATCTGTCGGGCGTCACTCACTCGATCCTGCATGGCTTCAATTACAGCCCGGTAGAGGTTCCATTCCCCGGGTGGGTGCGCTACGGTACGTTTCTCAACGAACGTAACACCTGGTGGCCTTACTTCAAGCTATGGTCAGCCTATAAAACACGGATATCTGCGCTCTTGCAGGAAACGGAACCCTACGCCGACATAGCTGTTATGCACCCGCTGGCGGATATGTGGACTATCCACGGGCCGCAACGCGATCCGTTTCCATCCCTTCACTATCCCAAATATCAGTACAGGGTATGGGAAGCCATCCATCAAAATGGATACAGCTGTGACTACACCTGCGAAAGTGTGATACAGCAAAGTGTGATGAAAAACGGCTATCTTCAGTACAACAGCAGAAAATACCATACCCTCATCCTGATAGAAGTAGAGTCTATGCAACCTGAGACGGCAAGGGCATTGAAACGTTTTACAGAAGGCGGTGGTAAGTTGATTTTCGTGGCGAAGGAGCCTTATAAATCGACCGGATTGAAAGATTACCAACAAAGAGATAGGGAAGTCAGCGATATTATATCTTCTATGAAGCGTAACAATCCTTCGCGTATTTACCATATTCCCGCTCCTGAAGATGATATGCATGCGTGGTTCAGGATGATGCAGCAACAGTGCGGTATTGTCCCCTATGTAAAGATAGAAAATCCCAATCCGTTTATCAGCCAGATCCGTCACACGGCGGATGGAAAAGAGATTTTCTTTTTTGCCAATTGTCATATATCGAAAAGCTTCCCCCTTACATTAACCTTTCCATACAAAGGCAGGACCGTGTGGCTATGGGATCCTGAAACCGGTGAACGCTTTATTTATCCGGGCGTATCGAAGGATAAACCGACAAGTGTATCCTTTGAAATAGAGCCCGCAGGTTCCAGGCTGTTTATAATTGAAAAATATGATAAAGGAAAGAAATTTCCCGAGTCTCCGAAAGAGAGGGCAGACTACCAAGAGTTGAAAAACTGGAACGTGCGGATGGAACATATCAACGGAAGTGTAGAAGAACGTACGATCACGGAGATGGTGGATTGGTCGAAGCAGGAAGATACCCGTTCATTTGCCGGAGACATATTCTATGAAAGAAAGCTGGAAGGAGGCATCTTTCCGTACCATTATATCGACCTGGGCCTTGTTATCGGTATTTCGGAGGTAAGCATAGGAGGTGAAAAAATAGGAGTCAAATGGTACGGAAGACATTTATATCGCATCCCTGCACATCTGTCAGGAAAAAAGGGTCTTAACCTTCAGGTGAAAATTACCACTACGGTGGGTAATTATCTGAAATCGTCCGAGGACAATGAAGTTGGACAGAGATGGACCAGACGTCAGCAATGGCATAGAATGGGGATGTTAGGCCCCGTGAAATTGATATAAACGTGAGTCCGGGAAAAGATAACCAGACACAGGGAAATTGGAGAGGAAAGTACGGCATGCAAGGATTTGTATTGTTTAATTATGACAGCATCGGACAAAACTATCAGAAGTTGCCCCGACTTTGCAAAAGATTTTCGGATTAACAGGTCAGGGGATCAGCGTTGGATGTATAATACACCGGATATGAGAGCATTGGAATCTCCGGTAACCGGAATGGAGCAAAGAGGGATCGGAGCAGTTATTACCCGTGATCCGCAGGTGTGTCAACAATCCATGACTATCGATATAAAGATAACCGGAAATCAGGTATACAAAGTCCCTCTTTATTTTGTAGACTGGGATAAAAAAGATCAAAGAACAGCGATCGAAGTGTTCGATCTGGAATCGAAAGAGTTGCTTTTGCCGGTTTATATGGTGCGCAATTACGAAGAGGGTAAGTACGTGAGTTATACTTTTAATCAATCGGTACGGTTAAGAATTAATCATGTGTGGGGGCATAATGCAGCCTTGAGTGGTATTTTCTTCGATTAGGACAATTTGTTTTTTGAAAAAGGAAATTTTGCGGATGTAATAAGACTGTGGTGAGGGGTGTATCAAAATGGTTTTTCAACCATATTAATACACCCTTTAAATCCATAAGAAATATTGAATTATCTGGAATAAATATCAAATTCTCCAATAACCATCAGGTTTGTACCATTTCCCCCGCTCGGAGCATACATTTTAAAATATCTAACCGGAATCGGATTGTCAATGATAAACGTTTGCTCCCCTCCTTTGTCTTCAAATGAATAGTTTCCTAAGTGGGTCCATCCTTCTTCTCCGGACAAATTATCGCTAGGAGGTGCATCAATCCTTCCCCAAAGAGAGAACTCCGAAGGCAACCTGTTATCATACAATTGTCCTGGATTCAGACCAAACACCGAAGGCCATATTGAGAATCTACTCACGGGAACTTCTCCTCCTATATCAAAAACCATCCAATGCGGAAAATTTTCACCAACACGTGTATGCCATCTGTTGGTATAATTACCGTCAAGAGCGTGTCTTGCGGCATTATCTCCTGAATCGTGCTGATTCGAATATCCCATAATTGAAATTTCAGATTTAAGTAACGGATAATCGCCTTCGTATGTAAGAGAACCTTCTGCAAAGTCGGTATAAAAAACATCAATAGCCATCTCGTCCGGTATATATATAGTACGATATCTGGGTAAACTACCGGGTTTGAGATCTGTGATAAGTGTATTGCTTTCAGATAAAGGAACCTCTATAAGTATATTTTCATCTTCCGTGTTAGTATATGATATCTCTGTATACTTGGCATCTAAAGACTCATCCATACCACCCCACACCAATACTTTATTTCCAGCGTTATTTGCACTCAATGAGACAAGACGCCTATTTATCATTGTACTTTCATATTTCTCACCAAGTGATCGCCCCGACACTTCATACGGTAGAGATCTATTTCCATATTGATCTATGTTCACCAAATCAAATAGATAGCTTTGTTCCGGTAAATTCTCTATTGTCTTATAGAATACTCCACCTTGATTCCCAATTTCAAGATCGATCGAATCTGCACGATTATTCCAATAAATACGCGTCGTTTTTACTCTGTTTGTTGTTATAAATATTTGGAATTGTACACGTTCTCTTCCCGCTCCGACAGCTACAGAATCAGGAAGTGCGGCATAGGTAGTTTCTCCTTCTTTTAGAAAACGATCGCTTAATTCGTTCATATCGGAACATGATACGAACAGCAGGCAAACCGTTATTGCCGATATATAAATTATTTCCATCAAATTATTCATAAATAATCATTCATTTAAATTACTAATATTTTCTATTGCATTACAGATGGCCTGTTGTCGCCATAGATTTCCACCTCACCGATTTGAAAATTAGCCCCATTGGCCCAGGTTCGTTTTGCTAATATTCTTATATAGCGTACCGGCGGGTTATTTGGATCGTTTGTAAAATCCTCTCCGTTCCGAGCTTGTTCTTCATCTTCAATAGACAGCTGCCCAAGAGGTAACCCGGATGGCTTGATAGATTCACAATCCATTAACTTAGTCCATTGTTCCCAACCTGATTGAGCGGGATTGTAATTTACACATCCCCATACTTCGAAGTTCCTCAAATTCCCTTCGTGAAAAATATAATTCGTATTCGAGGTCCTTTGAAACAACCGTAGCCGGCTGATTTTTCCTATTACTCCCAAATCAAAAGAAACAGTTTGGGGCCATATGCCCGTTCCTGCAGGGGAGCTATAACACGGGTCGCCTCCATTGTTCCCGTCCCATATCCTATGTATGTCATAATCAGAATTATATGGGGGGATATCTCCTGATGTTGTCACTTTGGCGAATTTCAATTTATCGAATTCCGTTTCATAAATCGGGATAATCGTGTCATATCTAAAAGGGCTCTTGTTTCCCCAGTGGTCTTGCAGGTAAGTCCGGAAATAAAAAGGGATCGTATCCATACCCCGTACGGTGCCCTTTCCGTTTATCGAGGAACTATAGAATATTTCTTTGGGTACATACTCCCTATTATGATCTTCTATTTCAATATTAACCGAAATTTCCGCTCTGCCTGGATTTTCCCATGTGGCCAGTAATCCTCCAAAGTCTGAAACAATCGAAAGGGTTTTCGAAATAGAAAGGACATCCGGAATAAGCGGTCTTATCGTTTCAACATGTGGATCGGACTCATTACGGCTTTTGTCCACAGCGATCAACTTCACCTGATACTGTATAGTGTCACCAAAGCCCAACACTGACAGTGAATCAACAAAAGCCGAAGCTTTGCTCTCTACTTCCGTTTCCCCATCAATAGAGTAAACAGCTTTTATATATAACAAATCTTCATCGGAAGGAAGTGTATAGTGGAAAACAGCACCTCCCGCAATATTCTTCACACTTACATTTGTTATTATTCCGGGCGGGATATTGTCCAGAGGTTGTTGTCCTACAGGCTCTTCATTCCCACATGAATAAAGAAATACCATCCCCAAAACTAACCGGATAAAACAATTCTTTTTTAGTTTCATATTATATTTATAGTTATAAATGCTTAATAATTTACCATCCATAGTTTTGAACAAGATTTTTGTTCACAAACAAATTAGACTCCCGTATTGGCCAGAAATAATCTTTTACGGTAAACCTCACCGATTCGTTCCTCAAAGGAAGGACCGTATAGAAATCTTCCGGCGTTTCCCCCATGATATTCCATCCTTGCGGGTCTGCATTGTAAACCTCTATTTCTTTCCATCTCCGTATATCCCAAAAGCGTTTTCCTTCAAAAGCCAATTCTATCGCACGCTCTCTGCGGATGATGTTCCTTCTGCCCTCTTTCGTGTTAATTTTTTCCGGGTTCGTAGAATATTTTGTCCATGAGTTGGCAATTCCTTCCAATCCAGCACGTTCCCGGATCATATCCAAGTACCTGAATATTTCATCCTCCGGCCCTTCCGCTTCATTTAATGCTTCGGCATACATCAAATATAAATCGGCCAACCTGTAAACGGGAAATGGGAAATATTCCCAGGTTGTCCTGTCGTATTGCTGTGTATTTTTATAGTGGCTCATTTTTTTAGCCCCATAGCCTGTAATACTATTTGCTTCCCCGGCCTGGAAACCGGAAATTTGGGTATTCATAAATTCGCAATGCTTGGCATCTTGGAACGTATTGTATCCGGCACCAAAATAAATCCCTTTGTCAAAAGCGATGCTTGCATAAAAACGAGGTTCACGGTTATAATGCAGGTAGACAGTTTTTTCTCCTTCTTTTACATAATAAATCTCCTCATCGGCAGATGGTTCGGGACGAATGGAATGTCTATTCTGATACCACCCTTTGGCTTGCCAGTCTTTATCTTCCTCCATAGGTACACCATTAGCGGAATAGTATTTGCTTACTAATCCCAGCGTAGGAGACCATTCACTTGTCACGGCAGACAAGGTGGTGGGACTCATCCGGATTATTCTTGTTGAAGCGTCACGTGCAAGGATCCCGCAATCATTATTTGTCCCACCCCATATCAATTCAGAATTCCATTTGTCGCAAATAGCCTGCCTGTAATTTGTTTCCAATTGTAATGTTTCAGGTTCATTAATTAATAACGGATCCACCTGATTATACAGCTTTTTCCCTTGTTCATGGGCAGCGTTAATGGCTTTAAGGCAAGCATCAGCGGCTATCTGCCATTTGTTGGGATCGTAATCTTGAGGAAATAGCTGCCTGCCTTTGTTATCTTTCATTCCCGAATAATCAGTATTGCCGTTAAACAACGGGCTTGCCGCAAAAAGTAGTACTTCCGCTTTCAACGTCATGGCGATCAGTTTATCGACCCTGCCGGCTTCTGTCCCTTCAACAATTTCTTTTGCTTCCGGTAAATCTGGTATCGCTTCTTCTATCAGGCCAACCACATAATTCACCACATCTTCAATGGGTTCCCTATAAACCTGAACTTCCGCCACATTGGCAGAGATGGGCAGGTTCACGTCTACGATAGGGACCGGACCATACCGCTTCATTAAGGAATAATGATAATAAGCTTTTAAAAATTTGACTTCTGCGACCCACCTCCTGCGGTTAT
Source organism: uncultured Proteiniphilum sp. (assembly GCF_937873925.1). Taxonomy (GTDB): domain Bacteria; phylum Bacteroidota; class Bacteroidia; order Bacteroidales; family Dysgonomonadaceae; genus Proteiniphilum. Next base: position 24,037 of record NZ_CALNAT010000201.1, read on the forward strand.
GCTCCATCAAATCCCTCACGTTATCTATATTTTCAAGAAAAATATTACAATCACGAATGCCTACCCATAATGAACGGTTACCATCCCATGTATTCATGATCGGTTCATTGGCATTTTGTAATCCACGTGTTATTTTTGTTCCTCCCCATGTGACAAATCTTGTTCCTGATTCCATCTGCACGTACCTCTGTGTCGTTTCGTCCGAACCGGTCATCGCCGGATCATTTTGTATATCTCCGATTGCCGGCCTGTAGCTATAACACCCGTATAAGTATTTTTCCGCAGCAATACTGTTTTTAAATGCATAATCAATTGTGGCCACATTATCAGGAACAACATCTAAATAATCACAGGATGATGTGATATACAATACACAGAGAAAATGTAGTATGTTTTTTATTATTCTTGTTTTCATCTTAATTCTGTTTTAAAACCTTCAAAAACCCAACTGTATACCTATATTAAATACTCTTTGAACAGGATAACCCAACCCGTTTCCTCCCATTTCGGGATCCCACAACTTGAATTTGCTGAATGTGAGCAAGTTTGTCCCGCTAAAATAGATGCGTAAATTAGACATATGGGCTTTAGACGCGATGTGTACAGGCAAAGTATATCCTAACTCGACAGACTTTAGACGAAGGAACGTGCCATCGCGCATCAACCATGTAGACGTCCTGCTGTTATTTTCTATATGGGTGGTCGACAGGCGCGGCCACATGGCATATACATTCCTGTTTGCCTCCGACCAATGACTGTCGGCGATAGCCTCCATCAACCCTTGTTGCCCCCCGATAAACGGGGTTACATCTACAATTCCACGATCAAAGTCATTATATGTTGTCAGCCAGAAGGATGTCCTTGCATTTCCCTGGAAAAAGAAAGAGAAGTCAAAGTCCTTATAACCGGATGATAATCCGAACCCGTAGGTAATTTCAGGAGTTGTAGGATATCCTATGGGAGCCATATCCAGTTCTGTAATTTTCCCGTCCCCGTTCAAATCCTTATATTTGATATCACCGGCTTTATAATTCCCGAACTGTGTCGGGGAATTGCGTACCTCTTCGTCGTCTACAAATAAGCGTTCAGCAATATATCCCCAGGTTTGAGTCAATGGATATCCAATTCTCGATCTCCAGGGAGCATCGGGATAATCAGGCTCTTCGTATACTTTAAATTCGCTTGTGGCGTAAGTGAAATTGGCTATACCGCTTATCCAGGCGTTTTTGTTAAAGGAATGGTTCATATTTACGGAAACATCAACTCCGTGGGCAGCGGCTTTACCCACATTGGAACGGGTAGCAGCCTGGAGACCCATGGTTGAAGGGATAAATGCCCTGTCCATCAGTATATTGCTCCTGTCTTCCCGGAAGTATTCGGCTTGAATATCAATTTTTTCAAATAGTCCGATCTCGGCGGTAATATTAAATTTCTTTGAAGTTTCCCAGGTAATTTGGTCATTCGCGTACCGGCTAATAGAGACCCCATCTTTGCTAAGGCCGCCACTATTCCCAAATGTGCCGAAGGAAGAGCGGTGGTTCGCGCTGTTCATGTTCACATTGGAAAGATAAAAGAACCTGTCATTGGCATCACCGATAGCATCGTTCCCCGATAACCCATATGTGGATTTTAATTTCAGGCTGCTCACAATCTTACGCAATCCTTCCCCGTAAAAACCTTCGTTAGAAATAATCCATCCGATACCGGCAGAAGGGAAAAAACCAAAACGTTCTGCTTTCGAGAAACGCTCCGACCCATTATATCCGAAATTCCCTTCGAACATATAACGCGAATCATAGGCGTACGTGATACGTCCTGCCAGGTTAAGGTTCCTGTATGGTAGCGACCTTTGCAGATCTCCCGCGTTTCCTATTAATTCATTCCGCATGGTATAAACTAAAAGAGCTCCTACCTCATGCTTTTTATTAAAATTACGGGCCCAGTTGAGTGCACTCTCGAAATAGGTAACTGCATTTACATTTTTAGGACCTTCACTATATGAAAGATAATCCGTTCCCTGTTCTTCATTCAGAGGAGAAAGCACATATGTATCTCTTTCTTTGTTATAACTTCCCACGGTATAGTAAAACGGATCATATTGCCTTACTACGTCAAAGTATGAATACCGGTTGGCATTAAACATAGCCCGTAAGGAAAGTCCTTCTGCGATGAAATCAAGATCTTGTTTTAATTCAAATTGAGCCCCCATTTGGCTTTCTGAATATTCTTTATAACCTCTAACCATTTCAGCATAAGGGTTATAATATTGCATGTTGTCGTAATTGCCGAACAATATATGTTCCGTATATTCATTTGCCGCATCTGCTGCATAATAGGGAGGGAACAACACCGGATTTGTATGCATCACCATTTGAAAAATCCGCTGACCCCCTTGCGGGGGACCTTTATAATCGTCGAATGCTCCCGATAGACGCACAATTGCTTCTGTTGTTGGAGTAACATTAATATTTACGTTCGAACGTAACATATACCTGTTCAATTGAACGTTGTTATTAAAATTGTTTTTATTGTCAACATTCAATACGCCGTTATCGTTTATTACACTTCCGGCAAGATAATAACGGGTAACTTTTCCGCCACCCGACAGGTTGAAATTCAATCGATGGTTATTGGAATAATCTTTAAATAGCATATCGTACCAATCAGTTGCCGGATATGCATAAGGGTTGGTTCCGTTTATCGTATTTTGTATTTTGTGTTCCGAATACATCAATTTACCAAGAGGATCTCTTGTTCGGATGGCCTCGTTGTGTAACCGCATATACGTGACCGGATCCGCCATGTCAACCATTTTTGTTGGCTGAGAAAAAGCTTCCTCATACCTGATATTTATCCTGGCCTTTCCTTCACGTCCCTCTTTGGTCGAAATAAGGATAACGCCATTTGCTCCTCTCGAACCATACAGGGCTGTCGCTGTCGCATCTTTCAGGATCGAAAAACTTGCAATATCATCCGGCTGCATTCTGGCTAGCTCCGTGCTGGTTGACTCATTATTATCGATAAGGATCAACGGGTCTTTCTTATATCCAAAAGTGGTTACTCCACGGATAAAGAATTCTGCGTTATCTCTACCCGGTTCGCCACTTCTCTGATAAGCGATTAGCCCGGACATTCGCCCGGCCAACGCAGTGGTTAGGTTACTTGAAGGGACTTTTAATTCTCCGGGATTTATAGTCGATATAGAAGCTACAACGCTCTCTTTCTTTTGCCTGCCGAAAGCGACGATGGTTACTTCATCTAATTCACTGGCCGCGGCGCTCATGGTTACCTCGATATACGTTTGATTTCCTACCTCAATGGTCTGCGATTCCAGTCCGAGAAAAGAGAATACCAGCTTATCGGCAGGAGTAGCCCTTATTTCGAAGGTTCCGTCGATATCGGTAGTAACCCCTCTTGTTGAATTTTCAATCAGGATGCTAACCCCGGGTAAGGGTTCACCCGTTTCCGCTTCTACAACCTTTCCTCGTACTTGTATCTCCTGTGCAGATAAATAGAAAGGAACAGCCAGAAGAATACATAGTAAAAAATTTAATTTCTTTTTCATCTCATTTTTACTTGCTTTAGATTAATAATTAGAATTATTTAGGTGTTAAATGATACTACTAAAAAAGAGGATCTTTTCTCTTTACGATGATAATAAAGGATCTGGCACCTGTAGGAATTTCCCTACGGGCATGTGAGTTCGCCTCTTATTGGAGTTATTTCCGGATAAGAGGAGTTTGTTTTCGTTAAAATA
>NZ_CALNAT010000202.1 GCF_937873925.1 uncultured Proteiniphilum sp.
GGTACCAGTGGAAGATCTCGCTTATCCGGTAGCATTTCACATGCCGTCACAGCCTCTCCCAAAAAGATGGAAGTGTACATAGGTGAAGCCGAGAGAGAGCATAAATTAAATTTATACCAAAAATCTCTTACTTCATTATTTGGGGAACAGGCTTGGGTTGATGTGCGTAACGGACTTGAAGTGATGGGTTACATGTTACCCTCCGTATTGACAGACAAATACAACCCCGCATTTAACAATGCGTATGATTATCAATCTATGTTTTATCAACCGGGACTTTCTCAGAATTATAATCTGACATTTGAAGGAGGAAGAGAAGAAAGTTCTTACCGGATTGGTTTGGATCATTATAATGAAACGGGGGTATTGGTTGGTTACGGATTTTCCCGGACGACGCTAAACGCAAGTTTGGTTAACGATATCAATAAAAAACTCAGGAACGACTTCTTGATTCGTTATAGCTTCATGGACAGGAAGGGAGGGTTCAATAGTTACATGATTGCACTACCTACGGCACCCACCGAACTGCCCTCCTCGCTTTATTACCGGACAGAGGATGAATTGAGTCGGTTTTCGGGCCAGTTGGGTGATGCATACAACAAAAATAATACGCACAATCTATCATTTAGTGAAGCATTAAGGATTCGTTTCAATGACAACTTGTCATTGAACAACCAGATCTCTTTATCGTTGATGTTTGGCTCTAATGATTATTTTATTCCCTCGAGTGCAAGACCCGACGGTAAAGCTTACGGACAGTCACAATCCAGTAAAGGAATGATCTTGAACGCAAACTCTGTGCTGAATTATACAAAAGAGTTTGGGATACATAATGTGGTCGGTTTACTGGGTATGGAAATGAATACCGATCAGTCTCAATATTCCTGGATAGCAGCAGAAGCAGGTTCCTCCGATTATTTGAAGGTGATACAGGGGTATCAGAAAGAAAATATCAACGCATTCTCCGATATGGTGAAGACAAACATGCTCTCCTATTTCGGTTCAGCAGCATATGGATTGTTAAGAAACAGATATAAAGTTGAGACAGTATTACGGAGAGATGCTTCATCCCGTTTTGGAGCAAATAACAGATGGGCTACTTTTCCTTCTATTAAGGCACACTGGGTGTTTTCAGATGAACCTTTTCTGAAGGATGTTTTTGAAAACTGGATGAATTTCGGAAAAATACGAGTATCTTATGGTAGTGCCGGGAGTATTGCGAGTGATCCATTGCTACAATATAACTCGCTTATTTCCATTAATAACGTTGGAGCAGACTTGAATAATATACATAGCAACAAGATGGATGTGAAAACGTATGGTGGTAAATCATTGTTAGTATCTGACTTTAACAAGGTCGCGAATAGAAATTTGTCTTGGAGTAAATCGAATGAAATCAATTACGGAATTGATCTCGAATTGTTTAATAAAAGACTGTTAATCACAGGTGATATTTACTCAAAATATACTTCAGGACTAATTTATCGATCCTATCTTCCATCTTATGTCGGATTTAATTCATTGGAGTCTAACTTAGTAGACATGATTAGTAACGGGTATGAAGTAAATACTTCTTATCTATTTCCCCACAATAGTGATTTTCAATGGAGTTGGACAATGAATTTTGCAAACCATAAAACGGTTGTTGCGAAATTGGGGAATGGCGGACGTGATTACATTGGTGGCGATTATGCGTTTGTTGTGGGGCGTCCGGCCTTTCAATATTATACTTATGAATACATTGGCACGCTTGACTCGTTTGATGACCTTCCGGTGAATCCAATGAATGGACAGGCACTCCAATATTTGTGGGCAGATGCCGGATTGGCGCTGGGTCTTCAAGGACGGATTTTCCCGGGTATGCCCCTTTTTACCGATGCAAATGGCGACTATCAGATTGATGGTGCAAATTATGGATATGATAAAAAGATTATTGATAATAAATCTCCCGAACCAAAAATACTGGGAGGGCTCAGTACAAACATCCGATACAAAAATTTTTCATTGAGAGCTCACTCATCTTTCGCTTTTGGACATTACATTTTCAATACAACTTTACAACAGCAATTATCAAACTTTGATGACCAACAAAGATTTTTTATGCTTGCTGCATACAAGTTCGACGAATCAAAGTTTTGGCAAAAGCCTGGAGATGGTTCTTATTACCCGATGATGTATATATCTTATTCCGATGGTGGGTCGTCACGTTCGTTCCGTCGTTCTTCCATGTTTATTGAAAAAGGAGACTATTGGAGCCTCGATAATGTAAGTTTATCGTACAATTTACCAGATAAAATTACATCTTATCTGAAAATGAATAGGGCGAACCTGTATATCACGGTCAACAATGCTTTTATGTGGAAAAAATCACAGGTATTGGATCCACGAACAGTGTCAAAAACAGGTTATTATAATGGTAACGGATACCCCATATCACGTAATTATATTTTTGGGTTACAGTTTCAATTTTAAACAAATCAGGAAATGAAAAAGATTTTCATAACAGCTATAGTGTTTATCGTTATGTTTTGCAGTTGTGATGACCTATTGGATGTAAAACAAGTTAATTTGGTATATAACGAAGTATATTGGCAAAACGAGAGTGATGCGGAAAACGGTGTGCTGGGGATATACGCGTTATATAGGGGGCTCATGGTTCAACCTACAAACTGGTACCAACGCGCTGATGCTACCACCGGTTTTTTGAATAAGGGATGGAATGGCGGCTCTCCCGATGCGTTATATAAGGTGGGAAATTTTGAAGATTTGAATGCCCCGAAGTCTTGGGGAGAATTAGAGGGTTATGCAGATTGGGGACCTTTTTATAAAGTGATTGCACAAGCAAATCTTGTTATCAAAAAGATTGAAGAGATCCGTATTGGCAATATAACTACAAAGAACAAGGAAAAACTTGTGGGGGAAGCCTATTTTTTGCGTGCACTCACCTATTTCAATATATTACGTATATGGGGAAATGCCCCTTATATAAGTGAGGCTATAGAATCCTCTACGCAATTAATCAATAATGATTTGACCCCCATAGTCATTCCCCGTACAACAGACATAGAAATAGGGAAAAAAGTACTCAATGATGTTAATACAGCTATCGAGAAGTTGGATTATGGACTTTTTGGGAATGAAGATTGGGGTATTCGTGCTAATCGAGGATCTGCTGAAGCGTTGGCCGGACACGTAAACATGTGGATGTACTTTCTAGCAAACAGAGATGGGCTGGAATCTCAAGCATACCTCACAGCAGCTGTCACTTCTTTGGAGAATGTCATTACAAAAGGTGGATATTCGCTTGCAGATTACAGTAATCCTACCATCCTTAAAACACTCTATGAAGGACAGTCAAGTGAGGCAGTATTTGAGTTAAATATCTCTTCGCAAGCGAACGAGTCATACAGGGTGGATCATGGAGGTATTGTGCATTTGACCTGCAAAATACCTTCTCATGATGGCGATGTGACCAAAGACAGGGCTTCGAGTATTAACTTTGTTCCGAGATCGCAAAAGGATTTGATATATCCTGAGTACAACATTGCAGCGCATACGGGAGATATCAGAGCTAACCTTTTCTTTGCAGCATGGGAATCACATTACGACGAACCTTTCAATGATGTCAGTCCTGTTGCAAACAACAGAGATTTGGTTACGTGGATGAAAAAATATGCTATCATGACGGTAGATCCTATGCGCTCATGGAATGAATACAGTGCCTATTTCGCAGAAGCAAACATTCCGGTATTCAGATATACTGATGTTTATTTATTGCTAGCTGAAGCATATCAGAAAAATAATCAGGCGGATAAGGCCGTTGTGATTGTGAATAACATAAGAGCGCGTGCAGGATTGTCACCTTATGCCGGAAGTGACCTGCTGAATGAAATACTTCAACAACGCGTGAGTGAACTAATCGGTGAAGGGCAGATTTATTATGACATGGTTCGTAATAACTGGTTTCCCAATCCGCAAGTGATGGAGCCTGACAGATACAGTCAGAAGGGATATTATTGGCCTGTCTCCGGATCGATACTCACGTCTAATAAGGAGATAAAACAAACTCCCTACTGGGATGGGAAAACAAAATGGTAATCATTTAAACAAAATTACGGAAACATGAAAATATATTTCAATCTTATAACTGTCTTGATTGCTTCCTTACTATTATTGTCCTGTAGTGACAATGATTATATTATCGGTGGTGAAGCGAACAAAACAAATAAAGTGGATAAGTCTACGTTTGATCTGTTAAACCAAATGGAAGAAACGAAACTTATCGCCCAGCTTTTTGAAAAAGCAGGAATGAAAGAGATAATAAACGGTGATGTAACCCTCGTGACCCCGAATGTATGGTCGGTGAACCGTTATTTACGCCGCCGCCACAATCAGGAATTACGCGTTAATCCCAATGCTCCTGAGTTAACCATCAATGATATTTCTCAGGAAGAGTTGAAAAAAATGGGAATGTATGTCTTGCCCGGAAAATGGTGGCGCGAAACCATCCCGGAGAATGGCAAAATATTGAAAGCCCATGATGGAACCGAGGTCTTTCTCTCCGTTGACAAAGTAAATACCGATCCCGGAGTGGCATGGGATGGGGCCGGTAACCCAGGTAGCGGATATCAATATTCAAATTTTCTTCAAAAACTGCCCTACATAATCCATGTTCACTTTAAAAGAGGAAATAAGTGGGAGTGGAGTGCGTTGGAACGTACCGTATTAGCCGACTATTACGATAATCCGGAATGTGACCATGTGTATAGAATGTATGTGTCGGATATTCTGACAAACAATGGGGTGGTTCACGTATTGTATCAAGGCGATTATAATTATACGGATCACTATTATTATCATTCGCTATTCTTCTTCGGAACAAGAAAAGATGATAAATTGTAATTTTAATAATAATTGGATATGAGAAAACAAGCATATTTTATTGTCACCATCATCCTCTCATCATTGATGTTATGTCTCTCTTGTTATAAACAGCCCGATAGCATCGGTTTCTTGAGTGACGACATATATTTGAGAGGAGCCGATACTCTCTACCTTCCCATTGGAGGAAAGGGCGCTACGAATTATGCATGGACCGACTACTCGTCCCAACCCTGTACTTTCAGTATTGAGGATGTCACTGATGTGTCGGGAGTACGCTCAGAGCAATTTTTTAAAGAGTTCACCTACCGGACATGGAAAAAACCATACGATTTCTTGACGGACAAAACTGAAGAGCAGGTGTTGAGCAAATTGCAGGATACTCTGTTAACTCCATTGATCATTAATCCGATTAACGGACAGTTGATATATACGGAAGTTACGAGAAATTTATCCAATCCGGGCGATGTATTTCATGTGTCTGTGCGAGTTACAAATACTGCAGGTACAAAGGTCTTTCCTGAATACGCCACTATTAAATTAACCTCAACTTCCAGACCTTTCACGGTCAACGAAGTAATCAATGGTATATCAGTAGTTAAGAGCGGAGCAAATAACTTTGTTTTGTATGACCAAATCAATGACTCCCGCCCCGATTTTGTAGCACGTCGAAACAATATATATGCCGATAACGGCAAAGAGTTTGTGCGTATTCACAAGTTGTTTGATGAACCGACTGTGGGCATTAAGGTTATATTCAAATTAGTAGATGCCAAAGGAGCTCTGTTCAATCCTGCGGAATATGCAACTTATGCAACAGGCACATATAGTTACATTGATCATTCGATAAATAGACAAAATACGCCTGAGGGAATGATTCTTGAATTTCCAACTACACCTTGGCCTGCGGATGTGAATCTTAGGTCTTATTTGAAAGGTCCTACTGCTACCGATTTTAAATCTTTTAACATTGATAAATTATATCAGGATTTCTTGGCAGGCAAAGTACCGAGTCTTATCGCTCCGGATAATTGGCCGGCCAATAACTGGGCTGATGCGGATGCCTGGTTTGTGAGAATACGTTCCATTATCACATTTTATGAAAGCGGCACATGGGAAGTGAGTTGTAAAATTCCTTATACCGCAATTGACGGAAATTTCAATTGAGTCAATTTAAGCTTGGTCTTATGTATATGTAAGACCAAGCCATATTATTAACTCCCACATATTTATAAAAAGTTGAAAAATGAAATTAAAATACATATTATTAAGTTTTATTTTTTTGGGGATTATTCCATGTGTATATTCCTGTGAGAAATCGAACATGAAAGATTCGCAGAAGCCACCTGAACAGGAGGAAGAGCTAAAGGTTGGTTCCGACCTGCAACTGGAAGTGAAGGTGTTTGACAACAAAGATAAGCAAGTGGTGTCCCAAGCTGTGGTAGAAATATTTAAGAACGTGGAGGACCGGGCATTGGGAAAAAACATCATTGTATCGCATAAAACATCGGGTGATGGAGTTGTTGTTTTCAAAGCAAGCGAATTCAATAAAAACAACGTTTCTCTCTCTCAGTTAAACGGTGTTTACTACCTGAATATCTATTTTCATAACCTAAGGTTACAAGCAGAAACACCCAGCCTGAATTTTGAAAAAGACAAAACCATTCGTAAAGAGGTATATCTGATGGATGAAATGGCCGATGTAATTACGGTAAAGGTAGCCGTATTATACGAAAATCCCGTCTATGAAGGCAAGCATTTTCACAACGGAGCATTGGGGGTAAACTGGTATGACCCAGTGAAGCTTTCTCAGGATTATGAAAAAACATTAGAAGAAATATCCGGATACACAGTAGATTATCAAGTGGTAACAGAAATAGAGGCAGATACCCTGTTCACCTATTTTCAGGATGATCCCGGGAAAAAGCATATATCCATTGCGGAAATGGTCTCTTATTTGCGGGAACCGGGGTGGAATACCCTTAAGGCGAGAGGTACAAAATATAATTATAATGAGTCGGTTAAATTTTACGGTTTTGATAAAATGCGGGATAACGGCGAAATTCATGAAGTGTGGGTGTGGTCATTTCCTTATGGAGGTATGTGGGAATCACATATGATGGGTAAAGATGCTTTTTGGATCAATTCTCCTCCCAATGAAAATCCCTCATGTACAGAGTTACTTAGCATCATGGGTTTAAATTATGAACGAGATTTAGCCTGTGCACTGGAGAGTTATGGTCACCGGTTCGAGTCAACCATGATGAAGGTATATGGATGGTGGGATTACGATAAAAAAACAAGTTTATTTCAGCTTACTACTTGGGAAAAATATTCTGCTTACGGATTAATATATAATAAGTTTGAGAATGGAAAGGCACAGGTAGGGAATGTACACTTCCCGCCTAACGGAAAACAGGATTATGATTTCGGTAATGAAACTTATATATTGAGTTATGCGAATGAATGGTTAAATTATCCGTTTGTGCGAGGAACGGATGCCAAGCGAATGAACCGTACCGAATGGGGCAATCCCGAAGGTTCCTGGCACT
>NZ_CALNAT010000203.1 GCF_937873925.1 uncultured Proteiniphilum sp.
CCGACCGATACCCGTTTTTTCTTTGAGGAATTCGTAAAGATGCTTTGATCCTCACCTAAGAATTGAGAACTCAGGACTAAGAACTTATAATTTTAATGGGGAAATTAATAAATTTTCAACTTCTTACTTCTAATTTCTGAGTTCTATTAACGATAAAACAGAGAAGTATGCATACCAGTAATTCATTTTTGCAAGATATAGCGCCATCTTCCGGGGAAGGCAGGATAACGGTTAAAAAAGCCCTTATCCTCGGTTCCGGGGCGCTCAAGATCGGCGAGGCAGGCGAGTTCGACTATTCCGGCTCACAAGCCCTCAAAGCATTGCGCGAAGAGGGTGTGGAAACCATCCTGATCAATCCGAATATCGCCACGGTGCAGACCTCCGAAGGATCGGCCGATAAGATTTACTTTCTGCCCGTGACGCCTTATTTCGTGGAAAAGGTGATCGACAGGGAACGACCCGACGGCATCCTGCTGGCTTTCGGCGGACAGACGGCCCTGAACTGCGGCGTACAACTCTACCAGGGGGGCGTTTTTGAAAAATACGGTGTCAGTGTACTGGGTACTCCGGTACAGTCGATCATGGATACAGAGGACAGGGACCTGTTCGTGAAAAAACTCGACCAGATCAACGTAAAGACAATTCAAAGCTATGCTGTTTCCACTACGGGGGATGCCCTGCAGGCAGCAGACCGGTTGGAATATCCCGTCATTGTGCGGGCCGCTTATGCCCTTGGGGGACTGGGTTCAGGATTTTGCAACGACAAAGAGGAGTTGAAAGCGCTCGCAGTGAAAGCATTCAACTATTCCGGCCAGCTACTGATCGAGAAATCCCTCAAAGGATGGAAGGAAATTGAGTATGAGGTGGTACGCGACCGCTACGACAATTGTATCACCGTCTGCAATATGGAGAATTTCGATCCGCTCGGCATCCATACCGGTGAAAGTATCGTGGTGGCTCCCTCGCAGACGCTTACCAATAGTGAATATCACAAGCTGAGGGAACTGTCGATCAGGATCGTCCGCCATATAGGGATCGTCGGGGAATGCAACGTACAATATGCCTTCGACCCCGTGTCGGAAGATTACCGGGTGATCGAGGTCAACGCCCGCCTGAGCCGATCCTCGGCGCTTGCCTCCAAGGCTACCGGCTATCCGCTGGCATTCGTGGCGGCAAAGCTGGCTCTGGGGTATGGACTGTTCGATCTGAAGAACTCCGTAACAAGATCTACCAGCGCCTTTTTTGAACCTGCGTTGGATTATATCGTCGTAAAAATACCCCGTTGGGATCTGGGAAAATTCAGCGGAGTCTCCAAAGAAATCGGTTCTTCCATGAAATCTGTCGGCGAGATCATGGCGATCGGGCGTACCTTTGAAGAGGCCATACAAAAGGGGCTTCGGATGACCGGATTGGGGATGCACGGGTTTGTGGAAAATAAAGAACTGAAGATCGATGATATAGACAAAGCGCTCCGGGAGCCGACCGACCAGCGTATCTTCGTGATCAGCAAAGCATTCAGGAAAGGATACGGCATCGACCAGATCCATGAGCTGACAAAAATAGACCGGTGGTTCCTGCAGAAGCTGTTCAATATTGTAAAGACAGCGGAAGCATTGGAGAGCTACCCGGAAGAAAGGGTGGATCTTCGGAAAGAGAATAATCCGGGATTTGATGAAATACTGAAAATTGCCAAGCAGCAGGGTTTTTCCGATTTTCAGGTGGCACGGGCACTCCGGAAGGAGAAGACGGAAGAGGAAGATGCCCTTCAGGTGCGCGCCTACAGAAAAAAACAGGGTATCCTTCCTTTTGTCAAGCAGATAGATACACTCGCTGCGGAATATCCTGCCCAGACCAATTATCTCTATCTCACCTACAACGGATCGGAGAACGATATGCATTATCTGGGCGACCGCCGGTCGGTTATCGTCCTGGGATCAGGCGCTTACCGTATCGGCTCGTCCGTTGAGTTCGACTGGTGTTCGGTGAATGCATTGAATACCGTGCGCAAGGAAGGATTCCGCTCCGTGATGATCAACTATAATCCAGAGACAGTATCGACCGATTACGACATGTGCGACCGGCTCTACTTCGATGAGCTGTCGTACGAGCGGGTAATGGATATCATTGAGCTGGAGAATCCGTACGGTGTCATCCTCTCCGTGGGAGGACAGATCCCCAATAATCTGGCGGTGAGACTGGACAAGGCGGATGTGCATATTCTGGGGACAGGAGCCAAAAGCATCGACAACGCCGAGGACCGGCACAAGTTCTCATCCATGCTCGACCGGTTGGGTATAGACCAGCCACGCTGGAAAGAGCTGACCACTCTCACCGATATCCGCCAATTTGCCGACGAGGTGGGATTCCCCCTGCTGGTACGCCCTTCCTACGTCCTTTCTGGCGCGGCTATGAACGTCTGCTCTAACGAGAAGGAACTGGAATATTTCCTTACACTGGCTACCGAAGTGTCTGCCAAATATCCGGTAGTGGTGTCGGAGTTTGTCGAAAATGCCAAGGAGATAGAGATGGATGCGGTGGCCCGGAACGGTGAACTGATCGTCTATGCCATTTCCGAGCATGTGGAATTTGCCGGTGTACACTCCGGGGATGCCACCATTCAGTTCCCGCCGCAGAAGATATACGTGCAAACGGTGAGGAGGATCAAGCAGATCACTCGGGAGATCGCAAAGGCTCTGCAGATTACGGGGCCTTTCAATATTCAGTTCCTGGCTAAAGACAACGCCATCCGGGTGATTGAGTGTAACCTGAGGGCGTCGAGATCATTTCCTTTTGTTTCCAAGGTACTGAAAATTAATTTTATAGAGCTCGCAACGAAAGCAATACTTGATATTGACACGAAGAAGCCGGAGAAATCGGCATTCGAACTCGATTATGTAGGCATTAAAGCGCCCCAGTTCTCTTTTACCCGCTTGCAGAAGGCAGATCCCGTGCTGGGAGTGGATATGGCTTCCACCGGTGAAGTAGGGGCCATTGGTACCCATTTCGATCAGGCGCTGCTCACGTCGATGTTGGCAGTGGGTTACCGTATCCCGGAAAAAAATATCATGGTCTCTTCCGGCGGGACCAGGTCGAAGGTCGACCTGCTGGATGCCTGCCGTCTTTTGCAGCAACACGGATATAACCTGTATGCTACCGGCGGGACGCAAAAGTTCCTGGAGGAGAACGGCGTAAAAAGCGCTTATGTAGCCTGGCCCGATGAAAAGAGCGCAGCGTTGAAAGTCGATGAAATGATTGCCGAAAGGAAATTCGATCTGATCATCAATATTCCCAAAAATCTCACTGAGAGGGAGCTGACCAATGGGTATAAGATCCGTCGCGGCGCCATCGATTACAATATTCCCCTCATCACCAATGCCCGTCTGGCAAGCGCCTTTATCAAAGCATTCTGCCGTATATCTCAGGATAATATCGAGATCAAACATTGGGGAGAGTATAATTAATTTGATGAGATGATTAATTGATGTGATAATGTGATGATTGCAATATGTTGTATTGTCAATCTTCACCAATCTCAATCCATAAATCAGTTCAAGTTTCGCAAGTCGTATTATTGCAACTAAAAGCTCCGATTGACAATATTTTATGACTCATAAAAGTTCTCGTTCACTAAAAGAGTAGAACTCGCTTCGCTCAAACAACTACTCTTTTAACGCTCATCGAGAACTATGGGTCCCTACAAAATATCTAAAGGTCTCCGTTTTAGTTGCATACACTATAAATTTACATGCGAAACTTAAGTAAATCAGTAAATCGATAAATCAGCAAATCAATATAATGGACAAATCAATTAAAAAAGTTATTTTACTGGGTTCCGGCGCCCTGAAGATCGGGCAAGCGGGTGAATTTGACTATTCCGGTTCACAGGCTTTGAAAGCAATGCGCGAGGAAGGAATAGAAACGGTATTGATCAATCCCAATATTGCCACGATCCAGACATCGGAAGGGGTGGCCGATACGGTCTACTTCCTGCCCATTACCCCCTATTTTGTAGAGAAGGTGATCCGGAAGGAGCAACCGGACGGCATCCTGCTGGCCTTCGGAGGACAGACCGCGCTGAACTGCGGTGCGGAACTATACCAGAGCGGAACGCTGGATCAATATGGCGTACGGGTACTGGGAACATCGGTAGAGGCGATTATGATCACGGAAGACCGTGATCTGTTCGTGAAAAAGCTGGCCGAGATCGATGCCAAAACGCCTGCATCCAGGGCGGTGGAAAGTCTGGAAGACGCGTTGTCGGCAGCCTATGAGATAGGTTTTCCCATTATGGTACGCTCGGCATACGCATTAGGCGGACAAGGTTCGGGCATCTGTGCAAATGAAGAGGAGTTTATCGGACTTTGCAAGAGCGCCCTCTCTTTCTCTAACCAGATATTGGTGGAGGAGAGCCTTAAAGGATGGAAAGAGATTGAGTTTGAAGTGATCCGCGACAGGAACGACCATTGTTTTACGGTGGTTCCGATGGAGAACTTCGATCCCCTGGGTATCCATACCGGAGAGAGTATTGTGGTGGCTCCCATTATCACGCTCAGTAAAGAGCAGATTGCCATGCTCGAAGATATTGCGCAGCAGGTGGTACGCCATATAGGTATTTTGGGTGAATGCAATATCCAGTACGCTTTCAATGCCGAGACCAATGATTACCGCATTATCGAGATCAATGCCCGCCTGAGCCGTTCGTCTGCCCTGGCTTCTAAAGCATCAGGATATCCCCTGGCTTTTGTGGCGGCAAAACTGGCTTTGGGTTATACCCTCGACCAGATAGGGGAACCCGGGACCTCCAACTCTGCTTATGTAGCGCCGAAAGTAGATTATATGATCGTAAAGATTCCGCGTTGGGACCTCAATAAATTCTATGGGGTAAGTCACGAGATCGGTTCTTCCATGAAGTCTGTCGGTGAGATCATGTCCATCGGCCAGTCTTTTGAAGAGATCATCCAGAAAGGATTACGTATGATCGGGCAGGGGATGCACGGTTTCGTGGGGAACAGGGAGATGATCTTCGACGATGTGGAAGAGGCGCTTTCAAAGCCGACCGATATGCGTATCTTCGCTATTGCTAACGCTTTTGAAAAAGGATATTCGGTAAAGCAAATTGAGGAGTTGACCAGGATTGACCGGTGGTTCCTGGAACGGTTGGAAAATGTTTACAACTATTCAAAGGTGCTTACTGCCTACGACAAGATCGACGAACTGCCGGAAGATGTATTGCGGGAGGCAAAACGTCTCGGCTTCTCCGATTTCCAGATCGCGCGGTTTGTGGAAGATCCGCAGGGTACGTTAGAGGATGAACTGATCAGGGTGCGCGACAGGAGGAAAGCATTGCAGGTTACACCGGTAGTACGCCGTATCAATACGGTGGCTTCCGAACATCCCGATACAACCAACTATCTCTATTTTACCTATGGCTCCGGCAAAGTTTCCACACCCCGGAAGGGAGAAAAAGAGTCCGTCATTGTGCTGGGTTCCGGCGCTTATCGCATCGGCTCGTCGGTGGAATTCGACTGGTGTTCGGTCAACGCAGTGCAGACAGCCCGTGAACTGGGATATGAATCAGTGATGATCAACTACAATCCCGAGACGGTGTCGACCGATTACGATATGTGCGACCGCCTCTACTTCGATGAACTGTCGTTTGAGCGCGTGCTTGACGTGATTGATATAGAAAATCCCAAAGGGGTGATCGTTTCCGTGGGAGGACAAATCCCCAATAACCTCGCCATGAAGTTGTACCGGCAGAATGTATCCATTCTGGGTACCTCTCCCTTATCGATCGACCGGGCGGAAAACCGTCATAAGTTCTCTGCCATGCTTGATGAGCTGGGTATCGACCAGCCCCGGTGGAAAGAGATGAGCAGCTTCGGGGAGATCGACGCTTTTGTTGAAGAGGTGGGTTTTCCCGTGTTGATACGCCCTTCCTACGTCCTTTCGGGAGCGGCCATGAACGTATGTTACGATAAAGAACAGATGCATACCTTCCTCAAGATGGCTGCCAATGTGTCGAAAGAATATCCTGTGGTGGTTTCCTCTTTCCTGCAGAATGCCAAAGAGATTGAATTTGACGCGGTGGCCCGGGAGGGCGAGGTGGTGGAATATGCCATTTCGGAACATGTGGAGTTTGCCGGCGTCCATTCGGGTGATGCCACACTGGTTTTCCCTGCGCAGAAGATTTATTTTGAGACCCTGCGCCGTGTGAAGAAGATATCGAAACAGGTAGCCAAAGAATTGAATATCAGCGGTCCGTTCAATATCCAGTATCTTGCCAAAAACAACGAGATCAAGGTGATTGAATGTAATCTGCGGGCGTCGCGCTCTTTCCCCTTTGTTTCCAAGGTGTTGAAGCATAATTTTATTGATACGGCTACCCGTATTATGCTGGGCGCGCCTTATGCCAAACCCGACAGTTCGGTGTTCGATCTGGAATATATCGGGGTAAAGGCATCGCAGTTCTCTTTCTCCCGTCTGCAG
>NZ_CALNAT010000204.1 GCF_937873925.1 uncultured Proteiniphilum sp.
AGGAAGTAACATATTATGACCGACATTCTCGAAGGGAAAAACAGGCCATTATGTTCGGTTCGAACAATTACCTGAACGGTGACGAATGAAAAAGCAATCAATGCAGCAAATGAGTCCACACAGCAATATGGTATTGGGTCCGGTGGGGTCCCCTTATTAAGTGGGACTACCCTGTTGCAAAATAAACTTGAAGCAACTATTGCCCGGATCAAAGTATTTGAGGATGCCATAATTTTTTCTTCAGGTTTTGCTGCCAATCTGGGGGTATTGGTAGGATTGCTGAGTGCAGAAAATATTGTCATCCATGATAAGCTTAATCATGCCAGCTTATGGGAGAAGGTTGTAGATTTTACAGGTATGACTAAAGTATTCGAAGAATTTTATCTTTCTACCCTTGGTAATTCTCAGACACAATTCGAGATTATGAATGAGAATTTTTTCCGGAATATCAATGAGAATCTAAAAGAAAATTCCTTTCTTTTAATTGCGAAAGATCACAGAATGGGACAGTTCATTCTATTGGATTGGTATTAGAGGATAAAGACGCCTTGATCCCTCTCTATATCGGACTAAACTATAATAATTCAGCCAAAGAATTGAAACTGATACATATTAATTCTATGTACCGTGTGATTGAAGAGGCGGTTGAAAATAAAAAAGAAATGGTATGGCTTGGACAAAACAGTAACTATTCCAAGGTCCTTTGCGGAGCATATATCGTGCGGGTATTCTTAGGTTTTTATTCATACCAAAGATTTCTTGGATTTTGTATTAAACACTTATTCGGCCAATTATTTACACCTACAAAGGTCTTACAAAATGTATACAAAACAGAAATTAATGAACAAATTAGGAGTAAATTCCAAGATTTGAATATTTCCACTGTAAATTGAACAAGAAGAGGTAAGCTCTGAATAACAGAGACCTGTTATCCCTTACGAGGGAGTTTGGCATAATAAAGACATATAAAACATCAAAGTTCTTCTGCATACCATTAAAAATATATAATTATTGACAGTTCATACTGTTTATGTATGATTTTTATTTACTTTTGAAAATCAATAAGTAAGGAAATTCATTGCTGGGGCGTATTATCTATGAGAATACATCTAAAAACTTATAAAACAGAATTTATGAAGAAGACAATTTTTATTTATTTGGCAGTTATTACTTACCTATCTTTTTCACCTGTTTTTTCGCAGGAGAACAAAATAGGTGGTCAGTTGGAATTAGGATATGGATTTGGTATTGATGGCGATTTTAATTCCGCCCAAATCTTTATCACTCCATTATATAAACAAAATGAACAACTTTCATTTGGTCTCGGGGTGGGATTCAAATATTATTATGACCCTTCACCTATATTCAATTTAACTAAGCGGGCACAGAGATTAACTAATTTTCCTGTTTATGCGGTAGTTAATTATAATATACCGATAGGGAGAATGTTTCGTCCATTTTTGAATCTTAAAACCGGCTACGGTATTTCTTCGCAAAAACTTCATTTTGATGATAACATTAACAGGCCCATTGAAGGCAAAGTGGATCTTCATAATACTGGAGGTTTTTTTATATCACCCGCAGTCGGCGTAGCCTATTCAATCAATAATAAAAACACTCTTCAGCTATCACTTGCTTATGACTTGCAAAAATTAAATGGGGATTTAAGTAATGATAAAGGTGAAAAATATCATAGTTCTTATAACTATGAAAACATTTCGTTACGATTAGGTTTGAGTTTTTAGTCATATTCTTTTGATTTTATTTTCATAGACTGGCAAGAAACAAATTCATTTGCCGACTTTACAAGAAAACTGTCCTCTTCATCTTTGCGGGGACAGTTTTTTTGGAGGACTTGGAAGTCGGTTCTCCTTCCGGTGTTCAGATATGGCCCCACATTCATTGCTCGACCAATTTTTATTACAGGCTCAACTACCGGTAAACTGTAATCAGTAGTAAATAATTCGGCTTATAGAGTAAGATTATTCAGCACTGCTGCCGTGTTTCTTACCAATTCCGAATTGGTGACCTGCTGTTCATATTCGTCGATCACTACCGTGGTTCCTCCCATTTTAATATTGGGATTGCGGTAGATCATGGAACTCTCCACCGCTTTTCTTGCCGAGAGATGAAATTCCTTTGCACCGGTCTCCCTTGCAATGGTAATTATATTGTTCATATTGATACCGCTGCCGGGCATAATGATAATGCGGGCGGCCGCCCTTTGTACCAGCTCTTTCAGGAGCAGAATGCCTTGCTCCGCCTGTTGCCGTTGTCCCGAAGTGAGTATCCGGTGGCATCCTAAAGAGATAATTTTTTCGAGGCTGTCAAAGGGATCGCGACACATATCGAAAGCACGGTGAAAGGTGACGCTCATTCCACCGGCAGCATCGATCAGTTCCCGATTCCGCTCCATATCCACTTCACCCTCTGCGGTGAGGCAGCCGATCACTACGCCGTCGACTCCCAAGGTCCGGGCTGTTTCGATATCTTTCAGCATGATTTTGTGTTCCAGCTCTGAATACAAAAAATCGCCACCCCGCGGACGGATGATCACGTTCAGTTTGATATCGAGTAATTCCCTTGCCAGAGTAATCTCTCCATACGAAGGGGTAGTACCTCCTTCGGGAATGGCCGCGCAAAGTTCCACACGGTAAGCGCCTCCCTTCCGGGCCTCCAGGCAACTGGTCACGGAATTGGCGCATATTTCCAGTCTGTAATCCATTATTTCAACTTTTTTTATTTAACCAAATGGCAGAAATTTATCATACACAAAATCCCTCCCGATTTTGATAAAAGGAGTGATGATCTTTACTGTCTTTATGCGATTGAATACGTAAAGGTAATTATTATAAAACAATAATGCAAAGAGAAAGATGGATTGCCGGAGAATGACCTGAAGTGCTACTGATATATAGATGTAAATTATGTCATATCAACATAATCGATCAAACTGTGAGCACTTTTTTTCGTGCCGGTTGTTAGATAGACATCAAACAACCTAAAAAATAAATTATGAATACAGCAACATTAAAGCAACCCGATGCAAAAGTAAGTTCCGCAAACAAAGAAATTGCGGCTTTTATCGGAGGACTCTTTTCTTTTAATAACAGCTTAAAACTTTATCACTGGAATGTAACAGGCAAAGGCAGTTATGCCCAGCATATTGCACTGGACCAGGCCATAGGTAGTTTATCGGATATAACCGACCGGCTCACCGAAACGTCTTACGCGTTGAAGGGTGATCTGAACATTGTAATCCCTGAGACTTCCGTTCCGGACGATATTGTAAAGCACGCGTCTGATTTCTACAAATATGTGGAATCCACTCGTGAACTGTTCAGTGAAGATTTTTCGAAATCGATCCTCGACGATTGTCAGGAGACAATTCAACAGCTTCTTTACCGGCTGACCAGATTGCAATAACCCACCGGTGAAAAGAACGGAAAGAAGAAAGATTATTAGTTTTTTCTATCTTTATGTTATAATTTTGGGGAGTATTGTATATTACAATACTCCCCGGATAATTTATAAAATAGCTATGACAAAAATCAACAACAATCCGCTCTTCCTGATCTCTCTTTTTTTGGTTTTCCTGCTTTCTTTGAACAGTTGCAAAACACAGGGAGGTGAA
Source organism: uncultured Proteiniphilum sp. (assembly GCF_937873925.1). Lineage (GTDB taxonomy): Bacteria > Bacteroidota > Bacteroidia > Bacteroidales > Dysgonomonadaceae > Proteiniphilum. The sequence continues at coordinate 3,635 of NZ_CALNAT010000204.1, forward strand.
GAAAATTATATTAAATTTAAAAAGCTCAGGGATACGCATCAATACTTTGCTTACAAAGCGGATAGCTCAATATTGGTAAGCGGGCACAGAGGCGGCCGGGAGCCCAATTATCCGGAGAATAGCATGGAGGGATTTCAGCATGTGTTGGCACAAATGCCTGCTTTTTTCGAGATAGACCCCCGTCTGACCAAGGATAGTGTGATTGTACTTATGCACGACGCCACCCTGGACAGGACTACGGATGCAACCGGTAATCTGTCTGATTATACTTTGTCCGACCTGCAATCGGTAAGGTTAAAAGACCATGAAGGAAATGTTACATCCGCCAAAATACCTACACTTGAAGAGGTGATCAGATGGAGTAAAGGTAAGACCGTTATTAACCTGGATAAAAAAGATGTACCGCTCCATTTGATCGTGGAGTTGATCAGGAAACATAAGGCGGAAAAGCATGTAATGCTTACAGTGCATACGGGAGCACAAGCAAGATATTATTCCGACAGGTTGCCGGGAATCATGCTGTCCGTTTTCGCGAGAAATGATGCTGAGTTTGAAGATATCGCCATTTCCGGCGTTCCCTGGGAAAATATGATCGCCTATGTGGGACAGACTATTAATGATTCCAACCGACATATTGTGGAACAACTGCGGGCCAAAGGTGTCAGGTGTATGGTTTCCTATGCTCCGTCACTCGATAGGTTGAGGACAGCCGGGGAAAGAGAATCTGCCTATCGGGAAGCAATCAGAATAAATCCCGACATCATTGAATCCGATTATCCTGTTGAAATATGGAAAGTACTGAGGGATGATTGATCCGTCTCTCTTTATATCTCCCTGTTTTGAATAAATGTCGATGGTAAGTATTCTTGTACTATTTTTAACGTTACTCGCGATTCCTCAAAAATTCAATAAATTTAGACTATTGCTTAACGAAATAGTTATTCCTTTATTAAACTACCCGACAATCCCCCGATTAATCCTCCATAGACACAATTTACCCAACATTCGGAAGAGAGAGGAAGTGTGCCGTAATATATTCCCCAATGATACCAGTATATGTAACCGATAATTAATCCTGATAACACACAAACAAATACGAATATGTTTGGTTTTAAGGATGAATTATTTGTTTTCTGATTTTTTCTGATATAAGGAATTGTTTCTTATTTGTTTCTTGATTCGTCATAAGAGTCTATGCTATAAATTTTTCTCATTCTTTGGAAGATGTTTGCTAAATTTTTATATGGCACTACGCCCATGATCCTTTTTATTTCTTTATTTCCCTTAAAAACCAATATATTAGGAACGCCGGAGACATTATATTCATAAAAAGGCCCGGGGTTTTTGCTTACATCTATGGCGTAAAAACAAACCGGTTCCTGATTACTTTCAATCAGCCTTTCAATATTAAATCTCACTTTTTCGCAGAGTTCCGAACTGCTGTCATGAAAAAACACAAAATAGAGCTCTTCATCATTAAATTCGATTTCCTCAAGCTCAATTAAACTAGTATTTACTGATGCCATTGGCATTTGTTTAAGCTTGACGTCCGCAACAATAACAGTCAGGATATAAAATACCACTATTGCAATGATAAAATACCAGGGTTCCAGTTTAAAAACACGATTCAACATATTCGATGTTTATTAGAATGGTTATTAAAAACTCACTCACAGATATTTGATTATCCATGGTAGAACGGCCTGCGCTGCGGTTATACCGGTTTAATAGGATAGAGCAGGTACATCTTTACTGTGCTGTTCCGGCGGTCCCTTCATAATTCCGCGTGAAGAGCTGCGTACGAAAAGCAAAATATCATCGCGTTCTTTTGTGACGGGGAATTCGGTTTCAATGCGTTCGAGGGCTTGCGACGTGTTCATACCCATCAAATAGAGATAACGGTAAATATTCCGAATGTTTTCTATCTGCCCGTTGGTATAATTTCGTCGTCGCAATCCCACAGAGTTGATGCCTGTATATGAAACGGGATCACGTCCCGCTTTTACGAAAGGAGGTACGTCTTTGTTTATTTTCGATCCTCCCTGGATCATTACATGCGAACCGATATGCGTAAACTGATGAACCAGTATACCGCCGCTTAAAACAGCATGATCGTCGATAACAACTTCTCCTGCCAGTTGTGTCGTATTGGCCATGATTATATTGTTGCCCAGTATACAATCGTGTGCGATATGGCAGTAAGCCATAATCAGGCAATTGTTCCCTATAATGGTTTTACCTTTGGCGATGGTTCCCCTGTTGACGGTCGCGAATTCCCGTATGGTCGTATTGTCGCCGATAATGGCAAGCGTCTCTTCTCCCCTGAATTTAAGGTCCTGTGGAATGGCACCTATCACTGCCCCGGGAAAGATATGGCAGTTTTTACCGATTCGCGCGCCCTTCATAATTCTCACGTTGGAACCGATACGGGTTCCCTCTCCGATGACAACATTTTTATCGATGGTGGCAAATGGCTCTATCTCGACCGTTGGCGCGATGTTTGCATCGGGATGAATGTAGGCTAAAGGTTGTTTCATTTTTGGGTTTGTTTTTTCTTTCATGTCGTTTTTAATCTCATTTTAATGAATGCTTTTGCCTGTTCGGCAATCGCGTAAACTACGGGTACCACTACAAGCGAAAGCAGCATTGAACTTAGCAGTCCGCCAATCAGCACCCATCCCATACCACTTTTCCATTCGCTTCCCGCACCGTGCGACAGGGCAATAGGCAACATCCCTATTACGGTAGAGATGGCGGTCATCACGATGGGACGGAGCCGGAGCTGTACTGCCTCTGTCAACGCATCGTGGATATCTTTGCCTTCCCTGCGCAGGTGATTGGTAAAGTCGACCACCAGAATGGCATTCTTAAGTACCAGCCCTACCAGCATAATAATACCGAGCAGACTGAAAATGCTAAGCGCCTGCCCTGTCAGGGCCAGCGCCAGCAAAGCGCCGATAATAGAGAGGGGAATAGAGAAAAGTACCACGAAAGGGTGCAGGAAACTTTCATATAATGCCACCATGATCAGGTAGGCCAGTACGATGGCGATCAGTAAAGCCGTGCCCAGGCTGCCGAATGCATCTTCCTGGTATTTGAATTCCCCTTCGGGTAGCCAGGTAACGCCTTCCGGAAAATCCGTTTTTTCCAGAAAGGAGATAACATCATTTCCGACATCTCCCACGGCTCGTCCCAGTGCCTGCGATTCGAGCATTACCGACGATATACGCCCGTAGCGCTCGAGTTGCGAAGTTCCGGTTTCTTCCGTGACGGAAGCAAATTGTTTGAGTTTCACCGTTTGTCCGGCAGCATTCATAAATGTCAGGTTCTCCACATCTCGGATGGATTGCCGGTTAAAAGCATCGAGACGCACGTTGATATCGTACTCAAAATTTTCGCTTTGGAATTTACTGTCGCTGTTTCCGCTAAAGGAGGTGTAGATGGTGGCGCCCACCGTTTCGGGTGATAATCCCAGCCGTGCCATTTTTTCCTTATCCGGTCTGATCACCACTTCGGGATTTCCGCTTTCGATGCTTAGCCTCACATTATTCGCTCCGGGGATTTCACTGATCTGCCTGCGTATTTGTTCGGCAAAAACCATCAGGGTATCCGTATCAGACGACTGAAAGACAACCTGGATCGGCGCTTCGTCGGCACTTCCGACAAGGCTTACCACGGCCGATTCTACTTTCACGTCGGTAAAGGTTTCATTCAGTTCGTTTTCCAGCCTTTTCACAAAAACATTCGACGAAATGTCCCGTCTTGTTTTATCCACCAGTTTGATATTGATCTCGGATTGGTAATTGCCGCTTTGCGTCGCGAGGAACCCCGATCCGCTGCCAATAGATGAGTAAATCCCGATTACTTCGGGTTTTTTACTGATGGCCTCTTCTATCCTGCGTGTCATCAGGTTGTTCTGTTCGATGGTGTAATTTTTCGGATATTCCACTTTCACGATGCATTCGCCCGTGTCGCCTATATTCATCAACTCGCTGCCGATAAAACCGCTGGCGAGTAGCATCAGTGAACCGGCAAACAGCAGGATTGCGACGACCATTGTGATCCATTTGCGGCGCAACGACCATTGAAGAAGCTGTTGGATGGCATTCGAGAAGGCGGTCATTCCCTGTTCGAAACCACCGATGATCCTGCCCCATCCTGTCTTCCGGTCGAGGGTTTCGAGTTTGGAGAAACGCGAGGTAAGCAGGGGAACGACAGTAAAGGCCACCAACAGGCTTATCGAGATCGAAATAACGATCACCATGGCAAACGGTGCGATTACCGGCGATATAATGCTTTGGGACAGTGCAACAGGAAAGAACACCACCACGAGCACCAGGGTAATGGATATTACGCTCAGCCCGATTTCACGTATACCGTCGACGGTTGCCTGCAAACGGCTTTTCCCCATTTCCAGGTGGCGGTATATATTTTCGAGTACCACGATGGCATCGTCGATCAGCGTACCGATCACCAGCGAAAGTGCCAGTAATGTGAGCAAGTTGAGGGTGTATCCCAGCAGTTCCATCCCGATGAAGGTGGAAATAATGGACAAGGGTACGGCGACCATCACGATAACGGCATTGCGTATGCTATGCAGGAAAAAAAGCATGACGAATGTTACCAGGATAACAGCCAGTATCAGGTCGAACTGTACCGAGTCGGCAGCATCGATGATGATCAGCGAACCATCCTGCGGAATAGAGAACTGCATGTTCGATGCAGCATAACGATTCTCGAGTGATGTGATCTCTTCCTTTATTGCATCGCATACGGCAACAGTATTGGCTCCGTCCTGTTTTTTGATCTGGATGCCTACAGCCGGTTCACCGTTCACACGATATAGTGTGCCGGCATCCTTCTCCGTGTCGATGATCTCGGCTATATCCTTCAGTTTTATCAGAGAACCGTCACTCCGTCCGGTGATCACCAGATCGGCGATTTCCTGTATCTGCGTAAATTTTGCAGACATACGTAACATGGTCTGGTTGCGGTCGGTCGTGATCTTTCCCACGGGAAAATCGAGATTCGACGCCTGAATGGCATTTACCACCTGCAGGATGGATAAATTGTAATTATCCAGTTTATCGTGATTCACGTTGACCTGTATTTCCCGTTCCGATGTTCCCAGAAAATCGATCTCAGCCACTCCTTCTATTTTTGCAAATGCCGGTTTGATGCGGTAATTCAATTCATCGAACAATTCCGTTGCAGGCATATCGGCCCTCACGCTCAGCACCATGACCGGCAGGGCGTTTACCGACAGTTTCGTGACGGTAGGTTCCAATACCTGAGGCGGCAACAGGCTGCGGGCTGCCTGAATTTTCCGTACTGCATCGTTCACGATGGGATCGACGTCGGCATTGATTTGCAGTGTAACCATCACGATGGAAACGCCTTCCTGAGAGATGGCACGGATGACGTCGATACTGGGTAATCCCGAAAGGGCTTCCTCGATAGGTTTGGACACGCTGTTTTCCACTTCAACGGAACCTGCACCGGGATATGCGGTTACCACCGTAAAGACCGGAGAGCTGAAGTCGGGTATCAGTTCATATTTCAATGACCGGTAGCTCAATATGCCCAGGAATGCGAGCACGGTAAACACGACGATCACAAGGGTGGGGCGTTTTACAGATAATTCCGATAGATTCATTGTGATGATTTTTATTGCTTTAGGATTCTTATTTTACTGCCGTCTTCTAAATTGATCTGTCCGGAGAGGACGATCCTGTCGGTTTCCGTTACACCTTCGGTTACCAGGACTTCGGCCTCGTTCAGTGTATGGCCTTTTACCTGCCTGGAGACCACGGTATCATCACTGACGATAAACACTTTTCCATCCCTGACACTGCCGACGATACATTTACGGAGAATAATGAGTCCGTCGTCACCGCTATCGCTGGTGAAAACAGCTTTTCCGCTCATTCCCGCCCGCAATAATCCGCCGGGATTGTTCAATTCCATTTCTACTTTGTAGCGTCCCGAGAGATCCGGTACGGTACTTATGCCGCGGATGTTCCCCGTGAAAGAGTTTTCCGGAGACGCATCAATGAAGATTTCGGCTTTCCGTTCCCTGCCGAGCGTCCGCACGTCTTCCTCCGCCATATTTACCGTGAACACCATCCTATCCTGTTCTGCGATCGTGAATACCGGAATGGAAGGCAACAGGGTTGCGCCTTTTTCTACCAGGCGGTTTGCAATCACCCCATTGACAGGAGAGCGGATAGTGGTATTCTCCAATTGCTTTTTCGATGCCGTGAATTGGGCCTGCGCATCCCGGTATTTCAGTTTTACAGCTTCCAGTTGTTGTTGTGTCACAGCTTCGCCTTCCGCCAGATTGTCATAGCGTGCCAGGTCTTTTTCCGCATGTTCCAGGTTGGTTTTCGCCAGTTGGAACTGACTTTCTACCAACTCTTTTTCCACCGTGACAAGAATTTGTCCGGCGTACACTTTATCCCCGATATTCCCATTGACCGACAATATATTTCCGGCTGTTTCGGAAAGGATTGTGATTTCGGATCCGGAGGTCAATACACCGTTTTCCGTAATACGTTGCGAGATGCTTTGTCTTTCCGGAGTAATAACTTCCACCGGGACGACCATGCTGTATTGTTGCATGGTTTGCAGTTCGTTGTCTAACCGTTTCTTGTTGTTGACCAGTTGAAGGATCCCCAGAGCTGCTACAGCAATAATGATCCCTGTTACGGCATACTTTTTAATTCGTTTCATTTGTATATTTGTTTAGAGTAAAGAATAAAGAGCAAAGAGTAAAGACAGATTTGTTGATTTATCGATTTACTGATTAGCAGATTAATTACCTTTCCACTTTTCCATCATATCACCTTCTTCTTTATTATTTATTTGATATATTGATGTTTATATCGTAATCTTCTGATTTCAGTCTTTAAATCTTGAATCTTAAATTTTGAATCTTGAATCCGATTCAATTTTCAATTATAAAAAGCATTTCTCCTTTTACTTTCTTCATCTCCACTTCAGCATTTTTCAGTTGCATCAATGCATTAGAGTAGGAGAGGTGTGCTTCGGTGAGTTCGTTCTCCGACATCATCAGATCGGACAGCGAAACGACCTGTTGCCGGTATCCCTGTAAACTGACGTCGTAAATCTCTTCCGCGACCTGTATGTTCTTTTCCTGCCGGCGCAGGATTTCCAGACTGTTCTTATACTGGTTCAGGGCATCGACAAGTTCTTTGGAGAAATATTCCAGTTGGTTTTCCCGCGCGTTCCTCAATTGCATCAATTCCAGATCGTATTGTTTTATTTTCGATCGTTTCTCAAAACCATCGAAAAGCGGGATAGTCAGGTTGATACCCACAAATCCGACCCTGAAGAATTTATCATTTCCTCCTTTGAAAAAATCGAATTCGTTACGTTGTCCCTGATAATAGAATTCTCCGAAGCCGGTCAATGTCGGCAGATAGGATTGCCGGATCGATTTCCGGGTAAGTCCGGTTATTTCGATCTGTTTATCCAGTACCTGCAGTTCCGTTCTCTCCGGAAGCCCAGTCTTGTGGAACAGGTCAACCAGCATATTCTCCTGCGACAAAGCAAAGGTGTCGGACAAAACCACTTCTGTCTCCATGGGTAACCCGATAAGATACTTCAACAGTCCTAATTGGTTGCTATATAGCTGATCCAGATTGTCTATCTGGGTTTGCAGGTTGTCTGCGGCTACTGATACCCTGGAATGATCGGTTTTCCGGATAAGATCGTTCCTGCTTTGCAATTCGGTGATCCCGAGCAGGCGATCCATATTCTTTTTGCTTGCCTCGAGGAGTGAGATCTGTTCACGGGTGGCCTGGCATAAATAGTATAACTGTGACACCTGGAAAATAATTTCTTCTTTTTTCTGTTGCAGGTCTAACTCACTCAGCGTTTCCATCTGCCGGGCAAGCTTCAGCGAAGTAAAATAACTTTGACTGTATAGCAGTTGTGTCGCCCTGAAGCCATTCGACCAATCGAATGTAGTCCCTATTTCCACCGGTATCAGTCCGGTTTGTCCGAATATCTCGCCGGGAATAATCAGTTTCGGGATAGCATAGTAATAACTGAAATTACTATAGGCTTCCAATTGCGGATACAATTTGCTTTCGGCTTCCCGTAAGCGATAGCGTGCTTTCTGCTGCTCCAGTGCAGCATGCTGTACATTCACGTTTTGTTCAATCCCCAGTAGGCAGGATTGTTTCAACGACAGCGACATCTTTGCGTCCTGTCCCGATAGCTGTATTACGACGAAAATAAACAGCATTGTGAGGATTTCCTTTTTTGTCATCATCTTTTTTTTTGTTTTAAAACCGACCAGTCGGTATATGATTATGGAAAACATATTGTTTGATATACATCCATTGTGGTTCTATTATTGAATCAGTTGTAAATTTTATGTTGATTTTGTATTTTAAAACCGACCAATTGGTATGTTGATGTGGAATATGTTGTTATAGGAATCATTTCTGCCTTATTTATAGGGTATTTCCTCAAATTGATTATATATTAAAACCGACCAGTCGGTTTATGGTAGTGCAAAAAAAAATTATACTTTTAAATCATTATACAATCCATTCCAAAGAATCAACAACTCATCCTGTAAATCCCCGATTTGCCCTTGCATAAGCAGCCGCTGGCCGATACCGTCACTGACGTAGACAAATAGGCTGGCAATTTGCACCGGTGTCATTGAACTTTTGATCTCTCCGCGCTCCATGGCCAATTGTATCACATTTTCCCATGCGGATAATTCCCTGTTATGGAGTTGCCTTACCTGTTCCTTAAAACCCGGGAAGAGGTTTATCGCATCAAATGTCAGGGTAATATAAGTGAGATCGTCTTCATCATTCGTATCTTCGAGGAACTCTTTTAGTTGCATGAATTTTTTGTAACTGCTGTCGATATAGTTATGATAAAATTCATAAAGAGAATTTTTACTGAATTTGTCAAAGTCTATATTGAGCATTCTGATATATGTTTCTACTATTTCGAGAAAAAGGCTTTCCTTACTGGGAAAATAATGATAGAATGCCCCTTTGGAGAGTCCGGTACTTTCCACTATCTCTTTCATCGTTACAGCTTTGAAGCTTTTCTGCAGAAAAAGAGCCGTCGCCTTTTTTATTATATGTTCTCTCGAGCCATGCATATAAACCGACTGTTTGGTCTGCAAATATACATACTATTTTGAAATAAAAACTGAATTTTTTCTCTTTTTTGAGAAAAATATTTTTTTTGAAATTATATAACAGAAAAATACCTTTGAAACCAGACGATAGGAACCCGATTGATCTGAAATATTTGGCAGAGGAAATAAAGGTAAGATAAGAAGGTACATCGGATCATCATTATTTCCTAATATACCTTGCGAACCATAGAATGTTCAAAATTTTCTGTTAATTTGCATCATATAAAACCGGAATGTATGAAACGTTCAACGATTATTGTTATTAATCTATTGATAGCATGTATTATAGGGTTGATTATTATCTTTCCCGATTTTACGAGACACATGAATCGCTATGGGGAGGATTTTCAGCCGACACGCGAACAATCATCCCTGGAAAGAGAAAGAATCGGGGGGCAACCTGAACGGATGGTTCCGGATCCAGCAAGAAGAATGCCGCCTTTCGACAATCATCAATTACCTGTACCGCCCTCCCTAAGAAATGCTCATTCCAGGCTTGTGTTTGATTTTGTTTCATTCTTCTTTTTAGCGTTATTTTTGTTATATTTCAATACCCGTAACCTGTTGTTGAACACCGGCCATCAATTGGATGGATGGAAAAATACGGTTGTTTCCATTGGAGGTAGCCTTGTTATTTGTACACTATTTTTAGTCTTTCGTACATTGATTACGGATTTTCCCCGTCAGGCTTTTCATTTGAACGGGATGGATATGTTCAAAACGTTGTCTGCCGGAATCATTACGGTGCTGTACGGTTCAATTATAATATTGATCTACAGGCAGCAGCAAATGAAACTCGAAAATCAAAGCCTCAAGACCGAAAATTTACAGGCTACGTACAACGTGCTTACTGCCCAGATCAATCCGCATTTCTTTTTCAATTCTCTAAATACATTGTCGGCTTTGGTTCGGGAGCAACAGAAAGAGGCGTCACTGAAATACATCAACGAATTGTCGCATATTTTCCGATACGTGTTAAACTCGAACAAGAAAGAACTTGTAGCGCTGCAGGAAGAACTCTATTTTCTGAATGCATATCGTTATATGCTGGAGATAAGATATGAAGATAAGCTTTTTTTCGATATACATATCGATGGAAAATATCTTCGGTATTTATTGCCGGTGTTATCCTTTCAGCCCGTAATAGAAAATATCATTAAGCACAATGTCATTTCGGAAAAGAAACCTCTGACTATATGTATTTATATTACCGAAGAAGAACAACTGGCTATATCCAATCCGATCAGACCGAAATTAGGATACGAAGAAAATACGGGTATCGGACTGAAAAATCTTACCGATCGTTACCGGTTACTTCTGTCGGAAAATATTCTCATAGAAAATGACGGTCGGAATTTTACCGTAAAATTACCGATTGTAGAAAAGACCCGGTTTGAATGACAGTAAATTTTAATTGTATGAAACATTCATGGGTGGCAAATCTCTTGTGTCTAAATTTTTAATCGTATGAAGGCTGTAATCATAGAAGACGAAACCGCGGCTGCGCGTAACCTGAAGGCTATTTTAAACGACGTAGCCCCGGATCTACCTGTGATTGCCGTATTAGACAGTGTGCAAGCGAGTGTCGAATGGTTGAAATCACATGACCATCCTGATATTATTTTTATGGATATACATCTTTCCGACGGAGAGTCATTCCTTATTTTTGAACGAATGGAAGTCAGGTCGCCTGTCATTTTCACAACGGCTTACAACGAATATGCTTTACAGGCGTTTAAAGTGAACAGTATTGATTATTTACTGAAACCCATTCATCCTGAAGAAGTGATGCGCGCTCTTGCCAAACTGAAATTCCTTGCCGGCGGCGAGCGTGATGAGTATGTCCGTCGTCTCGCGAGTCTCTTTCCTCAAAAAAAATATCTGAAAACGCTCCTCATCTCCTACAAAGACACCATTGTTCCTATCGATACGCAGGAGGTCGCTTATTTTTACAGTAAAAACGAAAAAGTACGTGTTTTTACAGTCAACGGAACAGTCTATCCGACTGAAAAATCATTGAATTCGTTGACAGAAATACTTGACCCTGTCTTATTTTTCAGGGTTAACCGGCAGTTTGTCGTCTCCCGGAAATCCGTAAGAGAACTGAATATACGGTTGGGAAGCCGTTTATCTCTTATACTGAATGTAGAAGCGGAGAAAGAAATTCTGATCAGTAAAGAACGGGCTTCGGAACTGAAACATTGGCTGACAATGTTGCGGTAAGATGCAAGTTTGTGAATATTTTGTTTATGTAAAAGCATCCTTTAGGTTGAAGTTGGGGTGATGCGGTGAAAACAATGAAAGCAATGCTGAATCTTTTCCGTTTTACCCCCATAAAAAGCCGCTTCACCCGTTCTCTTTTTCACTTCACCCTCAATATGAATTTTCCGCCCGAATTGGCCTTCTTTTTTTATCCTATTTTTGTAACAAAAATGTAACATGCTTCGGACAAATCCCCCGATGATTATTGGAGACAGTTCCATTAGGCATAGCCGTGATTGAATGATAAGGGGTTATTTTAGTTCTATAAATATAATATAGATACATGGATAAAACGTGCAGGCTGGATTCGTTTGAACGGATTACGCTGGATGAAATGGAAGACATCCGGTTGATGAGACGGATAGATACCAAATATATTCTCCGTTCGGAAACGTTGCCTCATTTGCTGGAAATACTCACAACCGATTATTTTATTCAGCAGGATGCCTTATCCGGGAAACGCTCATTCGAATACTTTACCTTGTATTATGATACCCATGATTATGCCATGTATCATTCGCATCAGAACGGAAAATTAAACCGGTTCAAGATCAGAACGAGGGAATATTGCGATTCACGTTGTTGTTTTCTGGAAATAAAATACAAATCGAATAAAGGGATAACCCGGAAAATACGGATTGATAATAACGGATCCCATTCTATTGATAGCGCCGCTTCAAGAACGTTTATCGATACACGTTCACCTTATTGCTCCTCCTTACTGGAACCCAAACTGGAGAGCTGCTACCGGAGGGTCACCCTGGTGAATAAAGATAAAACCGAGCGACTGACGATTGATAATGACCTGGAATTTCAGAATATCCATACGGGTAAAACGGTACAATTGCCTCGTTTGACCATTATCGAAATAAAAAAGGAACGGTGTCATCCCTCTCTGATTGAGCAAAAAATGAAACAATTACATATCACCCCCTATAAAATAAGTAAGTATTGCCTGGGGACGGCGTTGACCGATCCTGAGATAAAACACAATGCAATTAAACGTAAAGCAATTTATATTCATAAAATAACGGATTTTATCTATGGATAGTATGCCTAATTTTTTCAACGGATACGCGTTGGCCGATCTTATTGTTCGTTTTCTGTTCAACCTGTTTATTACAGGCATTATCGTGTATTTTTTTTACTTCAAAAAAACGAAGAGGCGTGATTACCTGTTTACTTTTTTAATGGTAAGCACCACTATTTTCCTAATGATCTTTCTATTGGATTCGGTAAAAATACAGGTCGGATTTGCATTGGGACTTTTCGCTATTTTCGGGATTCTTCGTTACCGTACCGACACATTACCTGTGCGGGAAATGACTTATTTGTTCGCAATTATTGGTATTTCGGTTATTAACGCTTTGAGTAATGGTAAGGTCAGCGGAATGGAGATGATGTTTACAAATCTTATTTTTATTGTCATGTTCTGGGCGCTGGAGAATAGTAAGAGGCTGAAGCATGTAAACAGCAAACTGATTATTTACGAAAAAATAGAACTGATAAAACCGGATCGGGAAGCGGAGATGCTCACGGATCTGCGCCAGCGAAGCGGCCTGAATATAGAACGTTTTGAAGTGGGTCAGATCGATTTCCTGAAAGATATAGCCTATGTGAAAGTCTATTATTCTACCGGCAATAAACAGAATACAGCGGATAATATCGTGAAACCGGGAAATTTTCTGGATGATTTTTAAATAACAGCTTATATGGCACGAAAAATTATCATCATCTTTTCATTGCTCCTTGTGGTATGTATGTCTCTCCGTTCACAAAACGATGATTTCGGAATTTGGTCGTCTGTTGAAGTAGCAAAAAAATTAAAAAAGATTGAGTTGAACGGAGAGTTTGAATTCCGTATGCAGGACAATCTGCAGAATATCGCACGATTATCGGGGAAAGTGGGGGTGGAATACCGTATCATAAAACCCTTAAAAATAGGAGTGGCCTACCAATATATTCATTTCTATGATGTAGAATATTCCGATTATCAGCCGAGAAATCGTTTTATCACTTATCTGCAAGGACAGCAGAAATGGGGAAATTTCAATTTCAGCCTGCGGGAACGGGTTCAACTCACCACGAGAGACGAGTCGGACAGGATCAAGAGCAACGGGAAGATCGATACATATAAGATGAATCCCGACTGGATATGGCGAAACAGGCTGAAAATCGAGTACGATATTCCGAAATGCAAGATTACTCCCGCAGTATCGGTCGAGAGTTTCTACCAGTTGAACAACCCCGATGGAAATGCGTTCGAAGGCATGCGCTATACGCTTTCCGGTTCATACAAATTAAATAAACAACAATCTCTTGAACTCTTCGGCTTATATGATAAAGAGATGAATGTGAATAATCCCGAAAATCGGTATGTTCTAGGAATAGCTTATATATATTCTTTTTAAGGTAACTGATTTTAACTGTTTAAATTTAATGAACGATATGACTAAAATGAAGTTTCTGTTTTCCTTTGTCTGTATGATGAGTCTTCTTCTTATATCTTGTTCTACCGACGATATATTGGATCCGGACGACTCAAAAGGTATTGATTACGAGGTGAATGAAGATTTTGATACACACAGTAAAGATTCTGTTTTCAGGGAGGCGGTAACAATTGCTTTCTCTCCGGGCGGTATCAGCATTAACAATCCATACTCGGCTAAAGGTGTATCCGTTGTGGAAACGAATGGGCATGTGGTGGTGGCTTCCACCCTTACCGATACCGAAGTAAACTACGTATTATCGGGAAATACCGCCGACGGTTCGGTAAAAATATACAGCGATTATAAATTCGGATTGGTTTTCAACGGAGTGAGTATTATCAATACTGCTGGACCGGCCGTGAATATTCAGTCAGGGAAAAAAGGTTCCGTTCAACTGATTGAAGGCACGTCGAACCGTCTTGTGGACAGCAGTGTTTATCCCCAGAATAGCGATGAAGACATGAAAGGAACATTTTTCAGTGAAGGGCAACTGGTCTTTGACGGGAAAGGCAGCCTACTGGTAATCGGGCGTTATAAACACGCGATATGCAGTGACGATTATATACTGGTCAATAACGGAACGATTACGGTAGAAGTCGCGGCAAAAGACGGTATACATGCTAATGATTATTTTCAAATGGATGGGGGCACGTTGACGGTTAAGGCATTGAGCAACGGCATCCAGTGTGAAGAAGGATATATGGTTATTAACGGCGGAACATTAAAGATAAATAGTACGAACGACGGAATAGCCGCTTCGTATGAGGGAACCGATATAGATCCGTATATTCTGATAAACGGAGGAACGATCAATATCAACACCAGCGGTATAAAAGGAATGGGCATTAAAACGGAAAGTTCTCTTACGGTAAATAACTGTGATGAACTGAATATTTCCGTAGTCGGCAATGGCTCCAAAGCATTCAAGACCGGCGGTGACATGACGATCGTTGAGGGCATAATGACTCTTAATACGACCGGTTCGGCTTTTTATGATACTGACGAGAAAGGCATTTCTTCCCCTACCGGAATTAAATGCGACGGGAATTTCCTGATGAAAGGGGGTAATCTCACGATCAATAGCATCGGTAGCGCGGGGAAGGGGATCAATGTGGACAAAGCGCTTGTAATTGACGGCGGAATACTTTCGGTTGCCACCAGCGGGGGACAATTCAGATACGGAAATGATGATTCTGCTGCCAAAGCCGTTAAAAGCGATGGCAATCTCACGATTAACGGAGGCTCCGTACAAATTAAAACTTCCGGAGTGGAAGCCGAAGGACTGGAAAGCAAAACAACACTTACCATCAATGGCGGTACGATAGAGGTGAATGCTTATGATGATTGTATCAACGCCGCGTCACATATCGGCATTAACGGAGGGAATATATACTGTTACAGTACGACAAATGACGGGATCGATTCTAACGGTACACTAACCATTACCGGGGGAGTGGTCATTTCGGCCGGCAGTACGGCGCCCGAAGAAGGATTCGATTGCGATAATAATACGTTTAAAATTACCGGAGGAACAGTAGTAGGGGGTGGCGGGTCGACCAGTACTCCTTCGTCGAATGTCAGCATCCAACGTTGCGTGATCTACGGCGGATCAGGGTCGGCCAATCAACTGATCAATATACAGTCGGCCGGTACCTCTGTGTTGACATTCAAGATTCCGAGGGCTTATTCCCAAATGGCGTTCTTGTTTAGCAGCAGCGGTTTAAACGCCGGTACAACGTACACTATTTATAAAGGAGGAAACATATCGGGCGGAACAGATTTTAACGGCTTGTATTCCGGTGCGACCTATACGGGCGGGACATCGGCGGTAACGTTTACCACGAACTCGATGGTAACGACAGTCGGCACTTTCACCGGCGGTGGCGGTGGCGGAAGAATGTAATTTTCCGCATTACATCTCAATTTTTTTAGCGAGGTCGGTCAACAGCATTTTTTCCGGGAAAAAAGTTTTGATCATAATTCATGTGATTTATATCGCTTTTTATCTGAATTCCTGTATTTTTGTTATTTAAATCACTACTGGACACTTTAGATCCAGTTGATTTTTAATTGTTTATAATCGAGATCTTTGACATTTTTGTAA
>NZ_CALNAT010000205.1 GCF_937873925.1 uncultured Proteiniphilum sp.
GTGGGTATCATCTACATGCTCAAACTCGGCCACATGGTGGAAGACAAGATGCATGCCCGTTCCATCGGCCCTTACTCCCTTATCACACAACAGCCGTTGGGCGGTAAAGCACAGTTCGGTGGCCAGCGTTTCGGGGAGATGGAAGTTTGGGCGCTCGAAGCATTCGGGGCGGCTCATATCCTTCAGGAGATACTCACCGTTAAATCGGACGATGTGGTAGGCCGCTCCAAAGCGTATGAAGCGATCGTGAAAGGAGAGGCAATGCCCCAGAGCGGGATCCCCGAATCATTGAACGTTCTGCTTCATGAATTGAGGGGACTGGGCCTTAACGTCAGTCTCGACTAATACATCTCCTCACATGAGAAGGGTCGTTGAAGGGCCTTTTTCCTTCCGGGGATAATCTTATTAATATTCCTATAACTCTTTATACTGATTAGTATATGGCATTTAGAAAAGAGAACAAAATAAAGAGTAACTTCTCAAAAATTACGATTGGGTTGGCGTCGCCTGAACAAGTTCTGGAGAACTCTTTCGGCGAAGTATTAAAACCCGAGACCATCAACTACCGCACCTATAAACCGGAGCGCGACGGTCTGTTCTGTGAACGGATATTCGGGCCGGTAAAAGACTACGAATGTCATTGCGGCAAGTACAAGCGCATCCGCTATAAAGGCATTGTGTGCGATCGCTGCGGCGTGGAAGTGACCGAGAAAAAAGTGCGTCGCGAACGTACGGGACATATCCACCTGGTGGTTCCGGTAGCTCACATCTGGTATTTCAGGTCGCTGCCCAACAAAATAGGATATCTGCTCGGGATCCCGACCAAAAAACTGGACTCCATCATATATTACGAAAGATATGTGGTGATTCAAGCTGGTGCATTGGAAGAAAAGGTGGCGGAGAAAGATCTTCTCTCCGAAGAAGAGTATCTCCAATTGCTGGATACGCTGCCCAAAGAAAACCAATTGCTCGAAGACAACGATCCCAACAAGTTCATCGCGAAGATGGGAGCGGAAGCTATCCTCGATCTACTGGAAAGGCTGAATCTCGACAAGTTGGCCAACCAACTTCGTCACCGTGCAAGTACCGACACCTCTCAACAACGTAAAAATGAGGCGTTGAAACAACTGCAGGTAGTAGAGGCTTTCCGCGGATCGAAAAATATCAACAAGCCGGAATGGATGATCATGAAGGTGATCCCTGTGATCCCGCCCGACCTGCGTCCGCTGGTGCCGCTGGACGGAGGTCGTTTCGCCACTTCCGACCTGAATGACCTCTATCGCCGTGTGATCATCCGTAACAACCGCCTGAAGCGGCTCATCGACATCAAGGCTCCGGATGTGATCCTGCGCAACGAGAAGCGTATGTTACAGGAAGCGGTAGACTCCCTGTTCGACAACTCACGCAAATCGAGCGCCATCAAAACCGAGTCGAACCGTCCGCTGAAATCCCTTTCCGACAGTCTGAAAGGTAAGCAGGGACGCTTTCGCCAGAACCTGCTCGGAAAACGTGTGGACTACTCGGCACGTTCAGTGATCGTGGTAGGCCCGGAACTGAAAATGCACGAATGCGGACTGCCCAAAGATATGGCGGCCGAACTCTATAAACCATTTATCATCCGCAAACTCATCGAGAGAGGTATCGTGAAGACGGTGAAATCTGCCAAGAAGATCGTGGACAGAAAAGAACCGGTTGTATATGATATCCTTGAGTATGTGATGAAAGGGCATCCGGTACTGCTGAACCGCGCCCCTACCCTTCACCGTCTGGGGATCCAGGCGTTCCAGCCCAAGCTGATCGAAGGTAAAGCCATTCAGTTGCACCCGCTGGCCTGTACCGCGTTCAATGCCGACTTCGACGGCGACCAGATGGCCGTCCACCTGCCGCTCGGCAACGAAGCCATCCTCGAAGCGCAACTGCTGATGCTGGCATCGCACAATATCCTGAACCCCGCTAATGGGGCACCTATCACCGTTCCGTCTCAGGACATGGTGCTGGGACTATATTACATCACAAAGATCCGTCCCGGCGCAAAAGGGGAAGGTATGACCTTCTACGGGGAGGAAGAGGCCATCATTGCTTACAACGAAGGCGCAGTAGATGTGCACGCTTTGGTGAAAGTGGTCGTGGACGATATCGACGAGGAAGGCAACCCGATCCGCAAGATGCACGAAACCAGCGTGGGACGTGTGATCACCAATGAAGCCATTCCCAAAGAGGTGGGATATATCAACGAATTGCTTTCCAAGAAATCGTTGCGTGACATCATCGGGAAGGTGATCAAGACCTGCGGGGTAGCCCGTACGGCACAGTATCTCGATGATATCAAAGACCTCGGTTACTATATGGCGTTCAAAGGAGGACTATCGTTCAACCTCGAAGATGTGATCATCCCCCAAGAGAAGGATACGCTCATTGAGGAAGGATATGCCGAAGTAGAGCAGATCATGGAGAATTACAATATGGGATTCATCACCTATAACGAACGTTACAACCAGATCATCGACACGTGGACGCATATCAACTCCAAACTTTCGAACATCCTGATGAAGCAACTCGCTGAAGATGATCAGGGCTTCAACTCAGTATATATGATGCTCGATTCGGGTGCCCGCGGTTCGCGCGAACAGATCCGGCAGTTGTCGGGTATGCGCGGATTGATGGCGAAACCCCAGAAGAGCGGCGCCGAAGGAGCGCAGATCATTGAGAACCCCATTTTGGCCAACTTCAAGGAGGGATTGTCAGTGCTGGAGTACTTTATCTCTACGCACGGCGCGCGTAAGGGTCTTGCCGATACGGCGCTGAAGACAGCCGACGCCGGATACCTCACCCGCCGTCTGGTAGACGTATCACAGGATGTCATCATCAACGAAGAAGACTGCGGCACATTGCGCGGTCTGGCAGCTACAGCCATCAAGAATAACGATGAGGTGATCGCCTCGCTCTATGAACGCATATTGGGACGTGTATCGGTACACGATGTGCAGCATCCCAACACAGGAGAGATCATTGTGAATGCAGGAGAAGAGATCACCGAAGATATAGCGAAAAAAATTGAAGAATCGCCCATTGAACGTGTGGAGATCCGTTCGGTACTCACCTGCGAATCATCCCACGGTGTCTGTGCGAAATGTTACGGCAGGAACCTTGCTTCCGGCAGGATGGTACAGAGAGGTGAAGCGGTAGGAGTGATCGCCGCCCAATCCATCGGGGAGCCGGGAACACAGCTTACGCTGCGTACGTTCCACGTAGGGGGTATCGCTTCCAACATTGCCACCGAAAACAGCATCGTCACCAAATACGACGGTACGCTGGAATTCGATGAGCTTCGTTATGTGGAGACCACCGATGCCGCAGGCAATGCCTACAAAGTAGTGGTAAGCCGGTTGGTGGAAATGCGTATCATAGATCCCAACACCAGGATCGTGCTGCTGGCCCATAATGTCCCCTACGGTTCGAAACTCTATTTCAACCAGGGCGATAAAGTGAAGAAAGGCGACCTGATCTGTGAATGGGACCCGTTCAACGCGGTCATCGTTTCCGAAGCGTCCGGAAAGATCCGGTTCGAAAGCTTTACTGAGAATATCACCTACAAAGTCGAGTCCGACGAACAGACCGGCCTGAAAGAAAGGGTGATCATCGAATCACGTGATAAAACCAAAGCGCCTTCGGCACACATCGTGGATGAGAACGACGATATCCTGCGTACCTATACCCTTCCCCTGGGGTCGCACATCGTGAAGAACGAGAACGACGATATCAAGGCAGGAGATGTGCTCGTAAAGATCCCGCGTGCCGTTGGTAAAGCCGGTGACATCACGGGAGGTCTGCCTCGTGTAACCGAGCTGTTCGAAGCCCGTAACCCGTCGAATCCGGCGGTAGTTGCCGAGATCGACGGTGAAATATCATTCGGCAAGATCAAACGGGGTAACCAGGAGATTTCCGTCACTTCCAAGACAGGTGAGATAAAGAAATACATGGTACCCCTCTCCAAGCAGATATTGGTACAGGAAAATGACTATGTACGCGCAGGGATGCCCCTCTCCGACGGAGCCATCACCCCGTCCGATATTCTGGCCATCAAAGGGCCGACTGCCGTGCAGGAATATATCGTGAATGAAGTGCAGGACGTATACCGCCTGCAGGGTGTGAAGATCAACGACAAGCACTTTGAGGTGATTGTCCGCCAGATGATGCGTAAGGTGGAAGTAGTGGATCCGGGCGATACCCGCTTCCTCGAGCAGCAGTTGGTTGACAAGAACGAGATGATGGAAGAGAACGACCGCATCTGGGGGAAGAAGGTAATTATGAATGCCGGGGACTCGCAACTGTTCGAACCGGGCCAGATCGTGACCGCCCGTAAGCTGCGCGACGAAAACAGCTCGCTGAAACGTCGCGACCTGAAACCGGTGGAAGCACGCGATGCCGTTCCCGCCACCGCCAACCAGGTGTTGCAGGGAATTACCCGCGCCGCGCTCCAGACGACCAGCTTCATGTCGGCCGCTTCATTCCAGGAGACAACCAAAGTACTGAACGATGCCGCTATCAACGGTAAGACGGATACGCTGGAAGGTCTGAAGGAGAACGTGATCTGCGGCCATCTCATCCCTGCCGGAACCGGCCAGAGGGAGTTCGAGAAATTAGTGGTCGGCTCACGCGAAGACTTCGAAAAACTGAGCGCAAACAAACGTGTAAATCTGTTTCAGGAAGTGACGGCGGAAGAATAATTCTTTATCGCAATATATATCAAGAAGGCATCCTTTTCGGGATGCCTTCTTTTTTCATACCCTCACCGCTCCGTAATTCCGGTGCGTTTTTTTGTTACAAATTCTTTATCCTTTGACTTTCTTCGTTAATAGAAGAACGTGATTGATATTTACTTTTTTGAGAACTGAAAGCCATTTGTTTTTTTACGGATATTGTTTTCATTGCCTTATAATGTCATCCATTCAATTGCTTTTGTATGACAAATATACATATTTTGACCCCGGAGCAGATAAAAAATAGCTTTACTGCTGGGTCGATTTTTTCAGGTAATCATAGGTCGCCTGCTGGGCGCGTACAGGGGGTGCATCAATTGGAGCCGTATCCCGTTTAAATACGTTCTGCAGGTTCTCGTCGATCCATACCGCGCTCTGGTTGTCGGTAAGCTGTATCTTCAGTATATCGATGATCTGTCGCTTCAGCGATTCCGTATAGATAGGGAAAGCCACCTCGATGCGGCGGTACAGATTACGTTGCATCCAGTCGGCCGAGGTCAGGTAGATATTCTCTTCCCCTGCGTTGAAGAAATACCAGACCCGTGCATGCTCCAGATAGGCGTCCACGATACGGGTAACGGTGATATTTTTGCTGAACGGCTGGCCGGGAACCAGGCAGCAGATACCGCGTATGATCAGGTCGATCTTCACTCCCACCTCGCTGGCGCGATAAAGCGCATTGATCATCCCTTTGTCTTCCAGACTGTTCATCTTTAAGATGATATATCCAATGCCCCCATTCTTCACATGTTCGATCTCCCGCTCTATCATCCGGTGGATCTCCGGAAGCATGTTGAACTGTGTCACCAGCAGATGTTTGAAGTCGTGCATATAAGGTTTTCCCTCCAGCACCCGGAACACCTCGTCGATATCTTTGATAAATTCTTTGTTCGAAGTAAGCAATCCCTTATCGGAATAGATACGGGCCGTTTTCTCGTTGAAGTTACCCGTCCCCAGATAGGCATACCCTTTGATGGGATCATCCGGGTCGTTGCTGCGCTTCCGTACATAGGCCAGCTTGGCATGCACCTTCAGCCCCGGCAGGCTGTAAATGATCTTCACCCCTGCCTGCTGCATCAGTTCGGAAGTAAGGTAATTATTCATCTCATCGAACCGGGCTTTTAGTTCTACAAAGACAGTCACCTTTTTACCGTTCTTCGCCGCGCTGATCAGGCTGTTGATGACGGCCGAGTTCTCCGCTACACGGTATTGGGTCACCTTGATCTCCAGCACCTTGGGGTCGAAGGCGGCCTGCAAAAGGAACCGCAACAGATAATCAAACGACTGGTAGGGAAAATGCAGTAAAACATCCTGTTTCCGCAATACCCGCAGAACGGAATTGTTGGTCTCCAGTTCGGGCACCCGCAGTGGTTGCGGCAGTTTTTGTTTCAGCGAATCACCTACCGGGTTAGGCAGACTCGACAGGTCGGCCAGATTGAGGTAACGTCCCGAAGGGAGCAATTCTTCCTCTTCAATTTCATACGCTTCACAGAGATATTCCAGAAAATAGTCCGGCATATCCTTGTCGTACTGAAACCGGGTAACCGCTCCTATCTTACGCTTGCGCACCTTGCGCAGAATCTCCGAGGCAATATCTTTCCGATCCTCGTCTTCTAATGAAAAGTCGGCATCACGCGAGATCTTGATACTGAAGCAGTCCACGATCTCATATCCCGGAAATACACTTTCCATATTCGCTTTGATCACATCATCGATAAACATGATGTAATGATTGCCACCATGCGAAGGAAGTTCAATGAACCGGGGTATTTTGGTATAGGGGATTTTCATAATTGCATAGGTATATCCCCATTTATCCGACTTTTTTTTCTTTTTCAACAGACTGATAGACTGATAAATACGACCGTCCTGAATAAACGAATGGATATCATCTTTCTGAATGATCATCGGCTGCAAATAGGGAAATACCTCTTCGTTGAAATATTTTTTCACATATTCCCGATGGAACGGCTCCACCTTGTCGGTCTGGTACAACACGATACCGTTTCGCTTCAACTCTGGCAGGATCATGTTGTTGAAAATATGATAGTACTCTTTCTCCTGTGCCGTGACCTCGCTGTTGATCTGCACAATGGTCTTCATCGCCTCTTCCATCGATTCGTCCCGATTGATGCTTTCCAGCAGGGAGCTATGGTATCCCGAGACGCGGATCTTATAGAATTCTTCCAGATTGGAAGAATAAATAGAGAGAAATTTGATGCGTTCATACACTGGCAACCGTTCGTCTTTCGCTTCCAGCAGTACACGGTAATTGAATGACAACCAGCTGATATCGCGTTTGAAATAAGAGTATGGATTATTTCCCATTATAATGGATTTTCTTTTATACATTAAACCTCAAAAATACAAAGTTTGTTCGAATAAACTATTTTTGCAGAATAAAACAATAATCGTATGAAAAAAATAGGATTACTTTCCGACACCCACAGCCATTGGGATGAGAAATTCGAGACATACTTTGCCTTATGCGATGAAATATGGCATGCCGGCGACATCGGCTCCCTCACCCTCGCCTGCCGGTTCGAAGCATTGAAACCCTTCCGGGCAGTCTATGGCAATATCGACGATGCTGCCGTCCGTCAGGCATATCCCCATACATTGCGTTTCACGCTCGAAAATGTTGATGTGATGATCACTCATATCGGCGGTTATCCCGGCCGTTACGATCCTGCCGTCCTGCCACAGTTACGCGCCAATCCCCCGAAGCTGTTTATTGCCGGCCACTCCCATATACTGAAAGTGATGTATGATAAAAAACTGGAATGCCTCTATATGAATCCCGGCGCCGCCGGAAAGTACGGGTTCCATCAGGTGCGGACCCTCCTCCGTTTCGTACTGGACGACGGCAATATCAGAGACCTTGAGGTCATCGAGATAGGAAAGCAGGGTTAAAAGAAGTTTACCTGTTGATTTACACGTAAGAAGTTGTATATTTGCGGAAACTACATAAGCAATATATAGTATGATTATAGAAAGAATAACAGATAACAGCATTACCATCTCACTGTCGAAAGACATTGATTTGTTCGGAATACAGAGGTTAATAGATTATGCCCGGTATTTGGAAGCAATATCGCAATCAAAAGCCAAACAATCGGAAATAGACAAGTTGGCGGATGAAGTAAATGAAGATTGGTGGGAACGGAACAAGAGTCGTTTCATATGACCATCATTGGGGATGCAAATATTATTTTCAGTGGCATATTGAATGCTAACGGAAAAATAGGCGATCTGTTGCTAAATTCTCCGGATAGGTTTTTGTTTATAGCGCCAGAGTTTTTACGAACGGAAATTTATAGTCATCATGATAAACTGATGAAAATTTCCAAATTATCAATAAAGCAACTCCTCGAAGCGGAATATCAGTTGTACAAGTCGATTGAGTTTATTTCCGAAGAACAGATAGAACCCCGACATTGGAAGTTAGCAGCAGATTTGGTATCGGATATAGATCCCAAAGATGCTGTTTATATCGCCTTTACCAAACAGTTCAACTGTAAATTATGGACAGGCGATAAACAAATGCATAAAGGGCTCTTAAAAAAAGGATTTAAAGATATTCTTACAACCCGTGAACTGTTTAATTTACGAAACAAGACAAAATAGTAGTTGAAAGAATAATTATCATTTCTAAAAATAAAAACCTATAAATAAAAGGGTTACACATACAGGGTTAAAACAGTCGGGGGAACAACAACAGCAGGATCCCTCCCACGCCGAGCAGCATTAGGATGCCCCACACACTCCGGTTGAGCAATACCAACCCTCTCCGGTTAAAGTGTTTGCGCAGCCAGGAAACCAAAGTGGTGAGAAAAAACCACCACACAAAGGTAGCTGCGGTAAATGCAGCCAACCCGGCGGCAAAAAAACTTGATATTTCTTATTTTCCACGAATGGAAGAAGAAGATGTCAATATGATTCCGTTACTCAATTCGATTTCAACTTTTGCATAATTTCCATTCGAGAAGCTTTCCTTGTCAATTCCGTCAAAAATAAAATGAGCTTCAGCAAACACAAGGGGATTATCGGACAAGTATTCTTTTATGGTTGTTCCTATCTTAATTTTGCCTAACAGTTTTTTCTCAGAATTGATGATAATATTTTCTCCTACTTCCGAGTGGGAATTTGGATTGCTGACATAAAAGAAACGTGCCTGGTCTGTTATATCAGATATGAATGAACCGTTCTTATCATACATGGTGATGCGAATAGACTTGCAAGCCTCTGTTCTGTATTCTACATGAATAGGCACATCGCCAGTGTACTTGTCATTATCAGGATCAAGAAAGTTTGCAAGTTGCAGCTCAATCGCCTTGTCTCCATCGATGGAATAGTGGTGAGGTGTGGAATAGCCTGGTTGTACTTTGAGAGCACTTGTTACAAAGATATGTAAATCTGCACATGTGGTGTCAATGATGTTTGGCGAATAATCATTGTGATAGGCTATTAAACTCTCAGCCGGCCGATGAATGTAATTCAAGTGCCATCCATGATTTCCAACTATTGTATCGTTTTCGCCGCTGCAGGACATCACTAATATCGCTGTAAACAAATAAATAAAAATTCTACCTGAAGTCATAATGAATTTTCTTATCGTATTTATATTCTCTATCCAAATATGTCCATGTTGCGTCCGGATAACTGCCGAAAAGGCCATTGTCGTTATCTCCATCATATCCCCAATTCATAAGGAACTCTGTAATAAAATTGCAAACAAAAAAGCAAGTCCGATTGTTGATAGGTTTTTTTTCATGTCGTATATTTTTTAGGTTTTTCACAAAATTAAAACAGAAAAAGCAAAATTACAAATAATTTATGTTATTTATACATATAAAAGCAGCAATTAAAGTTATTTTATATTAATGTAATTGTGATTTTAAAGATGATATATGTGAAATTTACCCTAAAAAGCTTACATATTCATCCCTCTTTTCTTAAGCCTCGCGTGTTTTTGTCTTTCTTCCTTATTGTTCTGTATCGACTTTTGTTTTTCTGCCATTATATAGCAATCTTATCGGTTTTACGTTCTGAAGTAAAAATAT
This sequence comes from uncultured Proteiniphilum sp., assembly GCF_937873925.1. GTDB lineage: Bacteria > Bacteroidota > Bacteroidia > Bacteroidales > Dysgonomonadaceae > Proteiniphilum. Next base: position 9,824 of record NZ_CALNAT010000205.1, read on the forward strand.
TCCTTCAAGGTATGCCGAGGTAAAAGCAATTATGACCAAAGCGAAAAGTTTTTCGATATGCCTTAAGTTAGTTAAATGAGTTTTCTCTATATTGAAACCACTTGTTTTTAGTGCTCTAAAGAACTTATGAGAAGCTTCTCATAAGGCTTCCAGAGTAACCCAAGGGAATTCTTGAAATACGCCCCATGTTCCATTTTACCCCATCAAGGATAAAAGCCCATAGATGTGTATGTTTTGTGGCATATAAAATATACAAGGAACTTGAAAGAAAGCATGCCATTAAGGGAGTCGGGAAGAGTGTGGATAAGGTACTAAGTATAGCAAAAGCCATTACCACGCTAAAATCAAACTCCCGAAAAGTGGAGATACAATGAGTAGAACTATGCTGATAACGCCAAGACACAAATCTATAGCCCAACTTTTTGATGAGGATTTTTGGACGAATTATTAGGGTGTCCCTGTGTCGAAGTCAGGAAAAAGGGTTTACAGATATTCTTACAACCCGTGAACTGTTTAATTTACGAAACAAGACAAAATAGTAGTTGAAAGAATAATTATCATTTCTAAAAATAAAAACCAATAATAAAAGGGTTGCACATAGAGTTAGGACATAGAGGGTTAAAACAGTCGGGGGAACAACAACAGGATCCCTCCCACGCCGAGCAGCATCAGTACAGCACCCACACTCCGGTTGAGCAATACCAGCCCTCTCCGGTTAAAATGCTTGCGCAACCAGGAAACCAAAGTGGTGAGAAAAAACCACCATACGAATGTGGCCACGGTAAATGCGATCAATCCGGCGACAAAAAAACTTCTCCCATCCGCCAAAGGGTTAAATGATAAATGGGCATAAAGTCCCATAAGTATTAAGATAATCGCCACATTGGAAAAGGTAAGTAAAAACGATGAAACAAAATCCCTAAGATACCGTGTTTCCTGGGACAATTTATCGGGAGCCCAGTCCCTCAAAGGGTTGGAACGGAATACCATAAGGCCAAACAAGAAAAGGATAATGCTTCCCGCAACCCGTATAACCTGCTCATAGCTATCGAAAAAATCCGCAACAAAACTCAATCCTATTAATGTGATCACGGCATAAGTCAGATCGGACAGCATAGCACCCAATCCCGTTACGAAACCGTGCCACCAGCCCCGGTTGAGTGTCCGCTGGATGACCAGCATATTGATCGGCCCCATAGGCGCAGAGACCAGCAATCCAATAAGAAACCCTTTGGCCATTATCTCAAGCATATACCATCAGTTTATAGGGATTCGGTTTCAAATTTTTCCGGTGCAAAGGTACATCCATTCTCAAAACAGACAAAATATGTTTTATATACTATGTTCCATATGATTTTTTAATTCTTGGCATGAAGGTGTACGGAACGTTTTAGAACCAAGATTTTTAGAATCAAGAACCAAGATGAATCTGTAGTGAAAAGATTAAAATCAAAACTCTGAAATTGAAATGTCCTGACTCTTGGCTCTTTGTTCTTTACTCTTAATTCATGCTCGTTTCATGCTTTTTCATTAACTTTGTCACTCAATTCAGCTTAGTGAATAAAGAGCGACGAAAGATTGATAAAAGATTGATTACGCACCAAAAAAATCAATCTCACTCAATCTAAGTCAATTCCACTCAATCTAAGTCAATCTAAAAAAAGAGATATGATTACATTTTTCAGAACTCCCTCCCAAAGCGTGATCGCTATACAAGCCAATACGGAATTTTCCCCGGAAGACATCAAGAAACTGATCTGGCTGTTCGGAGAGGCTGAAGTGCTCCCCACAGAAAGCATCGACCAACTCTTTATTGGCCCCCGCCGTGAGATGATTACCCCGTGGAGCACCTGCGCCGTGGAGATCACCCAGAACATGGGTATCGGGGGTATCACACGCATCGAAGAATATACCCCTTATACAGACGATGAGGCAACGGAATTTGATCCGATGTTGCAACGCAGGTATGAAAAACTGGATCAATCTGTTTTCACCATCGACAAACAACCGGAAGAGATCATATATATCGACGATATCGCCGCATATAACCAGGCGGAAGGACTTGCCCTGAGTAATGAAGAGATCGATTACCTCAACGCCGTCAGCCAAAAAATGGGACGCAAACTTACCGACAGTGAAGTGTTCGGATTCTCCCAGGTCAATTCGGAACATTGCCGCCACAAAATCTTTAACGGCAAATTCGTGATCGATGGTGAAGAGAAAGAGATGACCCTGTTCCAGTTGATAAAGAAAACCTCCTCCGTCAACCCGAACAGCCTTATCTCGGCCTACAAAGATAATGTGGCCTTTGTGCAGGGCCCGACCATCGAACAGTTTGCACCCGCGAGCGGCGATAAACCCGATTTCTTCCTGACCAAAGAGATAGAAAGCGTGCTCTCGCTCAAAGCCGAAACGCATAATTTCCCCACCACGGTAGAGCCGTTCAACGGCGCTTCTACCGGTACGGGGGGTGAGATCCGCGACCGGCTGGCAGGCGGAAGGGGCTCACTCCCGGTAGCAGGGACAGCCATTTACATGACTTCTTACCCCCGCCTCGAAGAAGGGCGTGAATGGGAGCAGGCACTTCCCCCACGCAAATGGCTTTACCAGACCCCCGAACAGATCCTCATCAAAGCCTCCAACGGAGCATCCGATTTCGGGAACAAATTCGGCCAACCGCTGATCTGCGGGTCGGTACTCACCCTGGAACATGCCGAAAACGACAAGAAATTCGGATACGACAAGGTGATCATGCTTGCCGGCGGGATCGGCTATGCCAACAAGCGCGATGCAAAAAAAGGAGAACCGCAGAGCGGCGAAAAAGTGGTGGTGCTGGGCGGTGATAATTACCGTATCGGTATGGGTGGCGGCGCCGTTTCGTCGGTTAATACCGGCGAATATTCCGCAGGAATTGAACTGAATGCCGTACAACGCGCCAACCCGGAAATGCAGAAACGTGTAGCCAACGTGATCCGGGCACTGGCCGAATCGGACGAAAACCCGATCGTCTCTATCCACGACCACGGTGCGGGCGGCCATCTGAACTGCCTGTCGGAATTGGTGGAAAAGACAGGAGGCGTCATCGAGATGGATAAACTGCCTGTCGGCGATGAAACGCTATCCGCCAGGGAGATCATAGGAAACGAAAGCCAGGAACGGATGGGTTTACTGGTACAACCACAGGATATAGCACGTATCGAGCGTATCGCCTCCCGTGAACGGTCGCCCATGTATGTAGTAGGTGAAACCACAGGCGATATGAAATTCACCTTCCGCCAGCCGGACGGCGCCTGCCCCATCGATATGGAACTGGAAGACTTCTTCGGAAAACCGCCCGTCACCATCATGGAAGATACTACCATCACGGAAGAATACAGCGCTCCGGAGTACGATCAGGAATTACTGGAGACCTATATCGAAGATGTGCTCAAATTAGAGGCTGTCGCCTGCAAGGATTGGCTTACCAACAAGGTGGACCGCTCCGTTACGGGAAAAATCGCCCGCCAGCAATGCCAGGGCGAAATCCAACTGCCGCTGAGCGACTGCGGCGCCATCGCACTCGATTACAAGGGCTATGCCGGTATGGCCACATCACTGGGGCACGCCCCCCAGGTGGCCATGATAGACCCTGCCGCCGGATCGGTGATGGCAGTGGCCGAAGCGCTCACCAATATTGTCTTTGCACCGCTTGCCGACGGTCTGCCATCCGTCTCCCTCAGCGCCAACTGGATGTGGCCCTGCCGTAACCCCGGTGAGGACGCCCGCCTTTACAAAGCGGTGGAAGCCTGCTCCGACTTCGCCTGCGACCTGGATATCAACATTCCTACCGGAAAAGACTCGCTCTCCATGACGCAGAAGTATGGCGACGACAAAGTATACTCACCCGGTACGGTCATTATCTCGGCTGCCGCCGAGGTAAAGAATATCCGCAAGATCGTATCACCTGTGCTGGCTTACATAAGAGGAACCTACCTCTATTATATCGATTTTTCATTCGATACTTTCAAGCTGGGAGGCTCCGCATTCGCACAAACGATGAGCAAGCTCGGGGACGAAGTGCCTACCGTGACCGATGCAGAATATTTCAAGAATACGTTTGCCGCCGTACAGGAGTTGGTGAACCGCGGATTGATCCTTGCCGGACATGATATCTCCGCGGGAGGGATGATCACCGCCATGCTCGAGATGTGTTTCACCAATCCGCAGGGGGGACTGGAAGCACGCTTCGATAAGATCCGGCATGCAGATCTCATAAAAATCCTCTTCTCCGAAAACCCGGGGGTGATCATCCAGGTGAAACATCATCATTTAGTAGAAAAGATCCTGCAGGATTACGGCGTGGGGGCCGCTATTGTAGCCCGCCCTATCGAAGAACGCAAACTGGTCATCACCAAAGAGGGATTTACCAGAGAGCTTGACATTGACCGGCTGCGTGATGTGTGGTATAAAACCTCCTGGCTGCTTGACCGGAAACAGAGCGGAGAAGTCTGCGCCGCACAGCGGTTCGAAAATTATAAAAACCAACCGCTTCAGTTCGGGTTCAACCCCTCCTTTACAGGGAAGATGGAAGAGCTGGGGCTGAATCCCGGAAGGAAAGAGAGGTCGGGACTCACCGCCGCCATTATCCGTGAAAAAGGCACCAACGGCGAGAGGGAGATGGCCTATACGCTTTGGCTGGCCGGTTTCGATGTGAAAGATGTGCATATGACGGATCTTACCTCCGGCCGCGAGACGCTGGAAGACGTGCAGTTCGCCGTCTTCTGCGGGGGATTCTCCAATTCCGATGTGCTGGGCTCTTCCAAGGGATGGGCCGGCGGCTTCCGCTACAACGAAAAAGCGAAAACGGCGCTGAATAGCTTCTTCGCCCGCGAAGACACGCTGAGTTTAGGTATCTGTAATGGCTGCCAACTGTTGATGGAACTGGGACTGATCTACCCCGAAATGGGTGAGAACCATCCTAAAATGCATCATAACGTATCCCACAAATTCGAATCGACTTTTGTGAGTCTGGAGATACCTAAAAACGAATCGGTCATGCTCAAATCGCTTGCGGGCACAAAGCTCGGGATTTGGGTAGCACACGGTGAAGGGCGCTTCCGGTTACCGAAGTCCGAATCAGCTTACCACATCGCGGCAAAGTATCTCTACGACGAATATCCGGGTAACCCCAACGGCTCCGATTATGCCACGGCAGCCGTCTGCTCGCGCGACGGCCGCCACCTGGCCATGATGCCGCATCCCGAACGCTCCGTCTTCCCCTGGCAAAACGCATGGTACCCCCACGCTTACCGCAAGCATGAGGTAACTCCCTGGATGGAAGCGTTTGCCAACGCAAGAGAATGGTTGAAGGAAAAAAATCAGACGATTTAGAAAACGGGAACAGAATATCAGGAAAGGGGGCAAAAAATCAATGGAGCCGGTTTTTGCATACAGGATGAAAGTGCGCGATTACGAATGCGACGTGCAGGGACATGTCAACAACGCCAACTATCAGCACTATTTTGAAGTGGCGCGGCATGAGTTGCTGGAAAAAGTGGGGCTCAATTTTCATGAGCTGCACGTGCGGGGGATTGATGCGGTGGTCGCCAGGGTGGAGATCCGCTACAAGATG
>NZ_CALNAT010000206.1 GCF_937873925.1 uncultured Proteiniphilum sp.
AAATGCGGTAAAGCGTTTTAGCATTTTTTTCTGTGGTTGCAAGCAGTTCAAATCTGTCCACATTCATTTTGTCGCCGACAAAGGTAGTAATAAAACAGGCAGATAGTTTCGAATAAAGGTTAAAATGTATTATCGGTTCTTTCTATGGGCATGGAAAGAGAAATAAAATAGTTATTTTTGAGGGCGGTCCGGACAACATATTTTACAATTCCCGTTGTTATTTTTCCGCCGCCGGATGAAATTTATGTAGTTTGGGTATGAAGATTTATTTTTTTCGCAGCCTTATCGGGATATTCCTACTGGGAATTCTACCGTTAACGGCACAAGATATGGCCTATCCGGTGGAAGGTGACGGCGTACTTTCTTTCCTGCGCCGGTGGAACAGGATCGACGATTCCTATGTACAGGAATTTATTCAACTGAATGCCGGCAGGCTCAATGCCCAGGGCGGACTGGAATTAGGCACGGTTTACCTGATCCCGCCGCTCCACCCGGGCGATGAATATCCCCCTTCCGGGGAAACGGTACCAGGAGGGACTGATCCGGCTATTTTCGGAAAAAAACTGAGCGACATCACACCGCAGTCTGACCGGTTGAAAAACGCCTGCTTTTATATTATCAGCGGGCATGGCGGCCCTGATCCGGGAGCCGTTGCGCACGTAAGTAAAAGAGAACTGCACGAAGATGAATATGCATACGATATAGCCTTGCGTCTTGCACGCAACCTGATGATGGACGGCGCCACGGTATATGTGATCATCCAGGATCCGAACGACGGCGTCCGCGACGAAATGTACCTGAATAACAGCTCCAACGAGACATGCATGGGCGAACCTATCCCCAGGAACCAGCTTGACCGGCTGAAACAACGTGTGGACAAAGTGAACGAGCTGTACGATCGGGATAAGGGAACGTTTGATCATATACGCGCCATAGATATCCATGTGGACAGCCGCAACAAGGGAAAACGCATCGATGTATTTTTTTATCACTCCACCGACAAACATTCCAAATTGTTAGCGACCACCATGAGGGATCTGTTCCGCGTAAAATACGATACACACCAGCCGGGCAGAGGATTCGGGGGATTTGTGGAGCAGCGCAATCTGTATGTGCTCCTCCATTTAGAACCCCCGTCCATCCTGGTAGAAGTAGGAAATATCCAGAACGAGTTCGATCGCCGGCGTATTCTTTCGAGCAATAATCGCCAGGCGATGGCCAATTGGATGGCACAGGCATTTTTCGAAGATTATAAGAAATCCGTCCGATAGCATCCCAAGTTCTTTGTTATTTTATGATACAAAATAGTGTGTTTGTTTACGATAAATCCACCAATAAAGAATTTTGGACAAGAACAAACTAAAATTATATGAGGATATGTTTATGAAATATTTTCCGAAAGTAAAATGTTTCATAACCCGCTTTGTTAAATCTCCTGCAATAGCAGAAGAATTAACTCAGGATGTATTTGTGAAAATATGGGAAAACTTTGATAAAATCACAGGTATCGAATACCGGGATGCCTACATTTACCGTATTGCACGTAATGAAGCTTTAGACTTTATTTCTCAAAGACACCAAGAAGAGATCCTTGTGGATAACTTTAAATTGAAAGAAGACTATTCTATTGAAGAAGAATTTTATGCCAAAGAACTTGAATTACTCGTCGAATTAATCGTAAACAGGATGCCTTCACAAAGGAGAAAAGTGTATAAAATGAGTCGAATGGAAGGTCTTACCAACGATGAAATTGCAAAAAATCTGAATATCTCAAAAAAAACCGTGGAAAACCATTTAAATCTGGCATTAAAAAAAATAAAAAAGATAATCTCAGTCTTTTCCCTTCTATCGCTCTTCATGGATCTTCACCCTTAACATGGTTTTCAGAATTCAATCAATCTAATTAAAAAAACAAAAAAACACCTACTTGATTAGGTGTGCTCCTTCTTTTTCAAGTTATCGAAATATATAAAAGAGAATGAACATATGTCTAAAATCCGCCAAATAGTACAATTGTTTTTTGAAGATGACCATCCGACAGAAACAAAACAAAAATTCTACCGATGGTTCTTGGCTCCGATATCAGAATCAGAGAAAGAAAAAGCCTTGTTTGAACAGTGGAACAGAATCGAGTCGATAGCCGATCCGTCGACAAAGGACTCATTCAATGAAGTGATTGCCCGTTTTGGTGTTGACAAAAGAAAACAGAGGTTGAGAGTAACTCCTAAATTAATACGTATTGCTGCAGTTCTCTTAATTCCTATCATAACGAGCCTGGCAGCTTATTTGTACGTAAAAAATTCGGAAACCCAATCCGTGGAATTTGTCGAATATTTTACCCCCAATGCCAATCTCCGGACAATAGATTTACCTGACGGTTCATCAGTAACAATGAATTACGGTTCGATCATTGTGTATCCCCGCAATTTTACGGCGAAAAGAAGAGAGGTTTTTTTAAGTGGAGAAGCTAAATTTACAGTCAGTCATGACAAAAAAAGACCCTTTATCGTAAAAACTAACGATATGAATATAGAAGCTTTGGGAACTATATTCAATGTCTCTTCTTACGTTGAGAACAGCGAAACTATAGCGACTTTAGTGGACGGAAAGGTAAGAATAGATATGAAAAACTCCGAAGAAAACTTTATCCTTGAACCTTCGCAGCAGATTGTGCTTGACAGGGAAACCGGAAAGACATTCATACGGCAGGCTAAGCTGGAACTTGAATTGGCCTGGGAAAAAGGATATTTATCTTTTCAGAATGCAGATATAGAGGATATCATGCAGGAAATTCAACGCAAATATGATGTCAGGATATATGCCAATTACAAAGAAATCAAAGGCGAAAAACTTACTGTAAAATTCACCCCTGACGAATCTCTTTACGAGATATTCAAAACAATACAATTATTGATTAACAGATTCAACTACAGGATAGAAGGAGATAATATATATATCTATTAATACCACAGTTCGGTATTTTTTTCAAAAGGTTGCTTATAACTACTTGATTATTAATAGTAAATATATCTTTTAAAACGGATGCTTTAACTGTTTGACTATATGATTGTTAAGTGAAAATTTACCGAACTATTATTAATAAAAACAGGCAAAAAAAATAAAAGCCCATGAAAAAAAGAACCGGAAAGTTTTACTTGCAGGTCACTTTCCGGTTTGAAATCGCAAATACATCCAATATACGTCAAAGCAATTGTAAAATATGTATTTAACGACAAATTTTAAAAATAAATCTCATAATGAAAAAAATAATATCAAAACGGAAAACTTTTTCCATTCATCATTTAGTCTTGTTATTATGCTTATCAATATCCTTCAATATTTCGGCACAGACACCGTCTGTAAGCATTCAAAAAAACAATGTAACAATAGCCGACATTTTTGAAGAGATTGAAAAACAAACGGGGCTTACTATCGCATTCAATACTTCTACTATCGATGTGACACAAAAGAGATCCATTCAAGTAAAGAATCAATCTCTCGATAAAGTGCTCTCCGAAGTGCTCAAAGGTACGAAAACAACATTTAGGATACAAGACAAACGAATAATAATTATGTCTGTTTCCCAAACGGATACAGCATCGCATCCTATACAACAGGTTGTTGAAGGAAAGGAGATCAATGGAAAAGTAACCGACAATGCAGGCGAACCACTCATTGGCGTTTCCGTCATGGAAGTAAACTCATCCAGGGGAACTGTTACTGATATAGATGGAAAATTCACGATCAAGATCCCCGAAAAAACCACTCTTATTGTTTCTTATGTAGGCTATAAGACCAAGCATGTGAATACCGGTAACATGAATACAATAAATATAGTCCTGGAAGAGGAGGAGAAGCTTCTGGATGAAATTGTTGTCATTGGATACGGAACCATGAGAAGAAGTGATATAAATGCTTCTATTGTATCTGTCAAACCTGAAGATCTGGTAAAATCCTCTTCTCCTGATTTCTCCGAAATGCTGATGGGACGCGCAGCCGGGCTTACTGTTTCCCAAACAAGCGCCCAACCCGGAGGTGGAATAGAAGTACTTATCCGTGGGGCAGCATCGACAGGAGCAGGAAATCAACCGCTCTATGTAATTGATGGCTTTCCTATCGTGAACGATGGCATTTCTCCCGGTAGTGGAACACAATGGAGTGCGGGGAACCGCAGTCCTCTCAGCGATATCAATCCGAATGACATTGCCTCCATCGAAATACTGAAAGATGCCTCAGCTACGGCTATCTATGGAGCAAGGGGCGCCAATGGTGTTGTCCTGATTACAACTAAACGCGGAACGAATCAAACACAGGTTGAGTATAATATGAATACCTCCATACAGCAAATTATCAAAAGGCCCGAATTGCTGAACGGAAGTGAATTCATGAGAGAGCAGGAACGCTATAATAAAGAACTGTATCTGATGGCCAATACGATATTTCCTTACGGCAACACCGATCCTTCCAACGTAAGCCCTTATTATCCTAAATATACGGAAGAAGAAATCCGTGCTGCCGGAGTAGGTACCAACTGGTATGACCTGATTACCCGCACCGGAAAGGTCAATCAGCACAACCTGACAATTACCTACGGAAATGATGACATTAAATCGCTTGTATCGTTCAACGTTTTCGATCAGGAAGGGGTTATAAAAACGTCAGGTTACAGCAGGTACAGCCTTCGTTATAATCTCGACCACAAGATAGTCAAATGGTGGGATTATGGGATATCGGCCCTTGGCTCATATGCTACGGAAAATAATGCAGCATTGGGTGGTGGACGCGATGCTGCCGCCGGAATAATCGAATCGGCTTTAAACTACAGTCCTCTTATCAAAGCTGAAAGAAATCCCTCTACCGGAGCATGGATAGAAGATCCCAATCAGGCATTGTTGAATCATCCGCTTTCTTATCTCGACATGCAGGATAAGACAAAGACAAAACGTTTTTTAGCAACAGCTTACACTAATTTTCATATCATACAAGATATACTTTGGATAAAATTATCAGGCGGTACTGATATCCGAGACGGACTCCGGCAAGCCTATTACCCAATGACAACGCGTTATGGCAGTCAGATCGGGGGTGATGCCAACATCAACTCGGCATATAGGGAGGATTACTCAGCCGATGCTGTTGTTAACTTTCAACAAACACTAAACGACAAACATAAATTCATCGCGATGGGAGGTTACTCCTACCAGGTAATGAATTATGAAGACGCCTACGCCCGGGCTATGGGATTTACCTCCGATGCCATTTCATGGTATAGATTACAGGCAGGGGAAAGAAGGCCGGTGGTGAGTTCATCCAAATCAAAACACGTACTGGCATCTTACTTCGGGCGTGTTCAATACTCACTTTCCGATAAATATTTATTTACATTTACGGGACGTATCGACGGCAGCGACCGTTTCGGGGAAAACAACCGTTATGCTTTTTTTCCATCAGGGGCTTTTGCCTGGCGTGCTATAAATGAAGACTTTCTCCACAATATTGATTGGCTGTCCGATGCTAAACTGAGAGTCAGTGTGGGACAAGTAGGCAATGAGAATATAGGGAATGGTGCGGCATCCGAATATTATCAATTTGAGGGTAGGAATTACTACTTTGGTGATAGTGAAAAACGCGGAGTAAATTTAGGTAAATTCGGGAATCCCAACCTGAAGTGGGAAACGACAACAGAAGCCAATTTCGGAGTAGATTACGGATTTTTCCGCAACAGAATAAACGGAAGTATAGACATATTTTACAAAGAAATAAAAGACTTGCTCAGTTACCGGGCATTACCTCATACATCCATTATAGGCAATATCCCCTGGAATATAGGGAAAACGCGCAGTTCGGGTGTTGAAGTAACGTTGAATACGATCAATCTGGAAGGGCCTCTTTACTGGGAATCAACCCTTATCTATACCTCTTACCGGGATAGGTGGAAAGAAAGGGATCCGAAAGTAATCCTAAGGCCTTATGAAAAAGAGGACGCTCCTCTCTCCGCCTTATACGCACTTATCCCTGACGGAATAAAGAAACCGGGTGAAGAAACATCTCATATGCCCGGTCTGTTACCCGGACAACAAAAGTACAAAGACGTAAACGGTTTGGACGGGGACGGCAATCTTACGGGGAAACCAGATGGCAAAATTGACCAGGCTGACGTAGTCTATATCGGCACCCATGCCCCTAAGTTCACGATGGGATTTAATAATGAATTCAAATACAAGGGATTTGATTTGAATCTTTTTCTTTATGCGTCAGTCGGAGCATACAGGTGGCCTTCCACACATGTGGAACATGGTGTCTATGGCAGTTACGGGACGCAGATGCTAAGGGATAATTATAATTATCTGCGGGAGATCCAAAATCGCTGGGGCTCGGACAATCTGGACGCGACTATGCCGAGCGGCGAAGTTAATAGTTACGATGCGTTTGGAGCGCCTCATTTCGAAAAAGCTTCGTATTTGCGTCTTAAAAACCTGACATTAGGCTATGACATTACGAGACTTTTTAATACAAATAGACTGAATGCAAGAGTTTTCTTCACAGGACAGAATTTGCTGACAATAACAGGTTATAATGGTTTTGATCCTGAAGTAGAACGCGACAGGGCCTCTTACCCGCAACAAAAAACACTCTCTTTTGGTCTGGATATTAAATTTTAAAACCAAGAATCATGAAAGGTAAAATTAAATATATATTTATTTTATTATTAGGGTTGCACTTCTTATCATGTGAAGGAGACTTAAACCCTCAACTGTATGGGACCATCACCAACGAAGATGCATTCAAAACTCCCCAGGATTTGGAAGCCGCCACTACAGCGTTGTACTACGAACTCAGGCAAAAAGGATGGGGGCCTTATCTGTTCACCGACGGAAGTTCTTTTGTAATGGATGTAGCCGTAACAGACGAATGGACTACAAAATGGGCTTGGACTAATTTTCTTAACGGAACATGGACAACCCAGGAAGCAATGGCCGTAAGATTTTACGATTGGACTGCACCCAATATCACACGCTGTACATATACCATTGCACGAATAGAAGAATGTGGGTTAAGTGATGAGGTGAAAAACGAATATATCTCTCAAATCAAAGCTTTGCGCGCCTTTTTCATGTTCGACCTTTACCGGTTTTATGGTCCTATGCCGATGATCATCGAAGCGGAACGCGCCATCAATCCAGATCCTGATTATAGGCCTGAAAGACCTTCGGCAGAATCTGTGGAAGAATTCATCAGGACAGAACTAAGAGCCGCTGCCGATATACTGCCCGTCGAATGGAGTCAATACGGCAGAATAACCAAAGGGGCTGCCCTACACTATTTGCTAAAATACTACATGTTTAAGAAAGAATGGCAGGAGGCATTGAATATAGCAAATGAGATAATCGGCTTAAATTATTACAGACTCGAAGAAAATTACGCGGATATATTCTCAGCCCAGAATGAAGGTAACCGGGAGTTGATATTTGTCATACGTGCCGAGGCATTGGCAGATTACGGTAATCATACTTATGCCAATATTCTGCCCGGGGATTTCGCATCGCCTCACGGCAATGTGGTCGACGGATGGAACGGACATCGTATGCCCTGGGCTTTTTACGATACGTTTGACGAAAATGATAAAAGACGCGAGTTGGCTGTAGTTGAATACAGGACAAAAAGCGGATCGATAACCAACCTGAGAGAAACGGGAGACATAGGCGCATTACCCCTGAAATACGGAATAGACCCTGAGGCATCCGGCATATGGGCTGGAAACGACAAAGTAATGGACAGGTATGCCGAAGTGTTATTGTTCAAGGCAGAGGCATTGAATGAACTGAACGGTCCTAATGAACAAAGTATCAATCTGATCAATGATATCCGGAAGCGTGCCTTTGGAGCCGGAGTATCCATCCCCTCTGAAATTATTTTGAAAGAGGAATTTGATACGGAAATCAATGGGAACGCTGCCGGTTCTTTCACAATGAATAATTATGATGAAAATAACGGTGCAGCATGGACCTACGCTATTGATAATACAGGTGTGCTATCGGGTGAAAATTCGTTGCATATAAACGTAATACGATCCAATAATGAATTTTGGACTCTTCAGGTACGGGCCGACAACCAACCCGTAAAGAAAGGCCGGACTTATTCAGTCAGGTTCAAGGTTAAATCCAGTCAAAACATGAATCTCGATTTCCGTTCCGAAGGACCGTTATCTCACACAGAGATTATTCCTTTGACTGCCGGTGAGGTTAAAAATGTTTCTTTTGACACAGCTCCCGCAGGAGAAGACGGAAATTGCGTAATATTCTTTGCATTGGGAAACACCGGAAATAATTACGATATCTGGATCGATGACATTATATTTGAGGCCAAGGAACAAATAACAGGCAGTGCCGGGGATTTTCTTATCAAACTGTCTGACTTTCCCGATAAAGAAAGCTTACGGGATTGGATATTGAAAGAGAGGGGTTGGGAATTTTGGTATGAAGGCAAAAGAAGACCGGATCTCATCCGTATGAATAAATATATTGAAGTCGGCCAACAAATAGGAAACAATTTCGGTGAAAAAAACCTACTGTTTCCTCTTCCATCGCATGTATTGATTGAAAATCCAAGGATAAAACAAAATCCGGGATATTAACAAAAGGTTATTTTAGAGGGTGTGCTAAAAATGAAAATTTGTTTAATACACCCTCTACTAAAAGCTACTGATATGGAGAAACTATTTACCTCTTATTTAAGATATTCCGCAATAATCAATATAATTATTACTCTAAGGACAGTAATTTAGAAATAAGACAAGGAGTAAAAGTCAACAGAAAATATACAACAATGAAAAAAGCATTTAATTCATTCCTTTTATTCTTCTTTTTTATAAACACTATCTTTATACAAGGTTGTGAAAACGGGAAAGATCCGAATTCTGACAACCCTACGCCGACACCTGAACCGGAGGAGATCTATGACCTCAGAGTAAATGACATGCATGTTCGCGATCCATTCATATTGGTAGACAGGGAAAATCAGGTATATTACATGCATGTGAATGGGAATAAAAAAGTCAGAGTTTACAAAAGTAAGGACCTGACCATGTGGAAAGATATGGGAATCGCTTTTAACCCAAACAATGATTTCTGGGGAAAATCTGATTTTTGGGCACCCGACGTATATTACTATCAGAACAAATATTACCTGTTCATCACTTTAAGTGCTCCGAATATCAAACGCGGTACATCCGTTTTGGTTGCCGATAAACCCGAAGGTCCTTTTGCACCTGTGGTAAACAGGGCGGTTACACCATCGGAATGGATGAGTCTCGACGGGGCGTTGTATGTCGATAAAGATAAAACCCCATGGATAATATATTGCCATGAATGGCTCGAAGTGGGAGACGGTGAGGTCGTTGCCCAACAGCTCAAAGAAGACCTCACGGAAACCATAGGCGAACCCAAAGTCCTGTTTAAAGCATCGGAAGCTCCGTGGGTTGGTGATATTTCTTCGGGAAATACTACCGGAAAAGTTACCGATGCACCTTTCATTCATACATTGGACAATGGACAATTGATTATGTTGTGGTCGAGTTTCCGTAAGGACGGAAAATATGCCATCGGGCAAGCAACCTCACAATCAGGGAATTTATTAGGCCCCTGGACACAGGAAGCCGAACCGTTGAATAATGATGATGGAGGCCACGCCATGCTGTTTAACGATATTAAGGGGCGTTTGATGATTTCGTATCATGCACCTAACAGTAATACTGAAAGGCCTGTTATTAAGCAAGTTTACATAAATAATGGAAAAGCTGTAATACCTGATTAGCATATAAAACTACTTAAGTACAATTAATTTTAATATTTATCTTAATTTTGTAGTTCTTCACTGCAGGATACATTTTATATAGGAATAAATAGTTTTAATCATAATGAAAAATAGAATTATCTATACTATAATACTCTTTTTGACATCGCAACTTATATTTTCCCAGGATGATAAAGTTTGTTCGATAAACACCGACAATACTGCATTGATTTTCACGGTAAGTGAAACCGGTAGATTGACATTTCGTTACTACGGAAGAAAATTGAACGACGAATCCGTATTTGCAAATGTAAAAAGCTACGGAAAAGCCGACACAAACCGGGACCTGAGTTATGAAGCCTATCCCACAAACGGCCTGGGTTATGTAAATGAACCGGCTTTGAGCGTGATTCATTCCGATGGCAGTCTCATCACGGAATTGGCATATACGAACACAGAGGTGATAAAAAAGGATGAAAATATTACGTATACAATTATCAGCCTCAAAGACAAGGTGTATGACCTGAGCATATATCTGCATTTTGAGTCATACCATAAAGAAGACGTAATCGCTCAATGGGTCAGGATAAAGAACGACGAAAAAGGCAGTATACAACTGAAAAATATATATTCCTCATTCCTTAATCTGAAAGCCGGCAGCTATTACCTGACGCATTTCAACGGGGCATGGGCGGGAGAAATAAACCGCGTGGAGGAGAAACTCGAATACGGTATAAAGAGCATTGAATCGAAAAAAGGAGTACGGACTACCCAGACCGAAAATCCGTCTTTCATCCTATCTTTAAACCATCCCGTTCAAGAGAATGCAGGAATTTGTTACGGAGGGGCATTGGCATGGTCGGGTAATTATAAATTGTCGTTTGAATTGGACGAATTAGACCATTTAAATATTCTGGCCGGTATAAATCCTTATTTATCGGACTACACGCTTGAAACGGGTGAATCTTATGAGACTCCTAAAATGATCTATACCTACAGCGGGGAAGGACAAGGTCTTATATCACGTAATTTCCATAATTGGAGCCGTTCGTATGCACTACACAAAGGTTACGAAGAGCGTCCTGTAGTGTTGAACAGTTGGGAGGGAGCCTATTTTAATTTCACAGAACAGACCATCATCGATATGATAGACGATGCCGCCCGTATGGGAGTGGAAATGTTTGTGCTGGATGACGGCTGGTTCGGGAATAAATATCCCCGTAATGGCGATAACGCAGGATTGGGCGATTGGCAGGTAAACAAGAAAAAATTACCGAACGGATTGCAATACCTGATCAATCATGCGGAGAGTAAAGGAATAAGGTTTGGTATATGGATTGAACCCGAGATGGTTAATCCGAAAAGCGAGCTTGCCGAAAAACATCCCGATTGGATCGTGCAGAGTCCGGGACGTGATAAAATAACATTAAGGAACCAGTTACTGTTGGATTTAACCAATCCTGAAGTGCAGGATTTTATCTGGGAAATGGTAGATAATCTCTTAACGGAAAATAAGGGTATTTCCTATATTAAATGGGATGCCAACAGACATGTTGAACAAGTCGGATCGACCTATTTAAACGCAGACAGACAAACCCATTTTTGGATAGAATATACAAAGGGGTTATACAGTATTTATGAGAAAATCAGGGAAAAATATCCCGACCTTATATTTCAGGTATGCGCTTCGGGCGGTGGGCGTGTTGACTACGGTTCACTACCCTATCACGATGAATTCTGGACATCGGACAATACAGATCCGCTCAAACGTCTGTATATACACTATTCCACCAACCTGATCTACCCTCCGGTAGCCACTGCAGCCCACGTTTCCACCAGCCCGAACCACCAGACAGGACGTATTACGCCGTTGAAGTTCCGTTTTGACGTCGCAATGACCGGTCGGCTGGGGCTTGAATTGCAACCGAAAGACATCGTTGGAGAGGATTGGGATTTTGCCCAACAGGCAATTCGTGATTATAAGGCATACGTAAGACCTCTTGTCACAAAAGGGGATTTATATCGCCTTATCTCGCCTTACGATCCCGGTAACAACTATGCTGCCCAGATGTATGTAAACAAGGATAGCAAGAATGCTGTAATGTTCGTATTTTGTACGGAAATCAATAATCGCGGAGTTGTTCCCCGTATTTATTTACAAGGGCTACACCCCGATAAATCTTATCGAATAAAGGAAATTAATAATCGTGGAAGATCATCATTTTGGGGTAACGACAAGGTCTTTAAAGGAGAGTTTTTAATGAATGCAGGTATCGAAATTAATATTTCAACCCAGTTCGATAGTGCTGTCTTCCTGTTGGATGAATTTTAGTCATTATAGAATCGGAAAAATTATCTATGCTTAATAGTGAAATCAGTTATGCGCAAAGTATGAATATCAGGTTATAAAGAATGAAGCGGTATATTCTATTAATAGCAGGAGTTATAGTATCTATCACAACAGTCTGTTCTCAAAATGAAAAAATTGATTGGGATGGGTAGTAGATTATTATCTATAAATCAAGTTGTGGTAGAAAGGGTAATAGACAGTGTTAGTACATTATTCACTATTGATAATCAGGCGATGATAAAGAATTCAACTCCACAAATAATTCCTGTTCTACCAATTTTGCAATATTTCGGTTTTGCAGATACAGAACAGGTTGAACTGGGATTGAAAACAAGTACAAATCAAAACCTTATTTATACGCTAAAACCATCATTAATGAATCGAAATAACCGGATATCCTTTAGACCAGAGACCCTTACCTTCAGTATGAAAAATGAAAGAGCCTTTTTTACAGATTGGTATTCTCCGGAAGAAAAAATATATTATATGTTGTATAATAAATGTTGGAGCAAAGAACTTGAATTGCAACATGGCAACAAAGAAACCGCAGAAAAAACACCCTCATTTAAAGAGTTTGAAGAAAGAGCATTTCATATATTAGAAAATAAACCTGTTCAAAAAGTTATATTTGACCTGAGATATAATGGTGGCGGAAACTCATTACAAGGTACTGTGTTTATAGAGAAATTGGCTAAATTTTTAGAAGAAAGTCCAGATACAAAAGTATATGTGGTATCAGGCAGGGCTACATTTTCTTCTGCCATACTGAATGCAATGGATTTCAAGCGATTGACAAATGCTATATTTGTGGGTGAAGAAACTGCAGGAAAACCGAATCATTTTGGCGAAGTAAGAAACTTTCAGCTTCCAAATTCAAAATTATATGTTAGCTATTCAACAAAATATTTTAAGAGGACAGATGAAAATGTAAACACCATTAAACCTGATGTCGTAATAGAAATGAGTTTTTCCGATTTTACAAAAGGGATTGATCCTGTTTACGAATGGATAAAACAACAATAAATTAGAGAAACTTCATCTGATATAGCGGCAAACAATATGCCGAACAAAATAATCTGATGTTGAACCAAAAATTATGTATAAAATGAAAAAAATCGGTGTTTTATTAGCAGCAATAGTATTGTTGAGCTTGTATACAACAGCTTATGCAAGCGACTTAACCAAAGCCGTACAAGGAACATGGACAGCAAAAGTAGCCGATGCTCCTTATGGTTATCAGGATTATCAGGTGACCATAAAACAGCTTGAAGGTAAATGCGTGGCAGATATTACGGGCTCTCAACTGAATGTGAAAAATCAGGAATTGAAAGAAGTTGACGGAAAACTGACAACAACAGTGTACGCCGGAGAAAATGTGAAAGTCGTCATCTGGAAGGAAAAGAAAGAAGTGAAAGGAACGGCCGATACCTCCATGGGTAAGCTGCCGATTGAATTTACCCGTAAACAGGAATCCAAACAATAAACGTCTGTCATCTACGGTTTTTTATTGGCAGAACTTGCTCCTTTACCGCCCGTGCGTTCCTATCCTATGGGGATTAAGGTAAGGCGGAGAAAATTAATTACATAAAAGAACGTCTATGTTTTATATTGCCGATCTTCATCTTCATTCTCATTATTCGAGAGCTACCAGCAAGGAATTGAATCTTGAATCACTTTTCCAGTGGGCACGCATCAAAGGTATTCACGTGGTAGGAACAGGAGACTTTACGCACCCCCTCTGGTTTAAAGAGGTAAAAGAAAAGCTGGAGCCGGACGGAACAGGCTTGTTCCGCCTGAAAAATTCCCCGAAAAAAGAGGTCGACGGATTCAGATGCAGGGACATTGATGTACGGTTTTGCCTTACCTCCGAGATAAGCTCCATTTATAAGCAGGGAGATAAGGTTTACAAAAATCACAATTGTATATATGCCCCGGATTTTGAAACAGTCGCCCGCATTAATGCGAGGTTGGCGCAAATAGGGAATCTGGAAGCAGACGGAAGACCTATCTTGGGACTACCTGCACGCAACCTGCTGGAAATCGTGCTGGAAACTTCTGAAGATGCCCATCTTATTCCGGCTCATATCTGGACACCCTGGTTCTCCCTCTTCGGCTCAAAATCGGGTTCCGATACAATAGAAGAATGTTTCGGCGATTTATCTCCCCATCTCTTTGCGCTCGAAACCGGTTTGTCTTCCGATCCAGAGATGAACTGGCGGCTGAGCATGCTTGACAAATATACACTGGTGTCCAATTCGGACGCCCATTCTCCGCAAAAACTGGGACGAGAAGCCAATTTGTTCGATGCAGAACAAAGCTATTACGCCCTGTTCAATGCACTAAAAACAAGGAAAGGATTCCTCGGTACCTATGAGTTTTTTCCCGAAGAAGGCAAATACCATATGGATGGACATCGCAAGTGCAATGTCTGCTTTGAACCGGAAGAAAGTATCCGCCACAAGAATATTTGTCCAAAATGCGGACGGCCACTCACTATAGGTGTGCTGCACCGTGTCTTCGAATTAGCCGACCGCAGGCAGCCGCAACAACCGGAGGGGGCACCGGGGTTCCATTATATTATTCCCCTGCCCGAAATACTTGCCGAAATCAAAAATGCTTCCCCTTCCGGCAACGTGGTGAACCGGTTTTTCCAGCAGGCCATATCTTCGTTCGGCAATGAGTTTAGCCTGCTGACAGAGGTTCCCGTCGAAGATATCAAAAAACAGGCGGGCATGTTGCTGGCAGAAGCTATTAAACGGATGCGGGCCCGCGAAGTATACCCTCAGGGTGGATATGACGGAGAATACGGTATCATTAAAATTTTTAAAGAAGGGGAAATAGAACAGCTTACAGGCCAGATGAACCTCTTTGGAGGGGCTGGCATAGATAAAACCGCCAGGTGTGAAAGCAGGGACACGGAGATTACGAAGAAAACACCCTTAACCGATCTGAAAGAATCCGCTGATACCTCTTCCTTAAATACGGAACAACAGGCCGCCTGCGAAACAGAAGGGGCTGTATTGGTTACGGCTGGGCCCGGTACAGGAAAGACCAAAACACTGATCAGTTGGATCGCCCATTGCATCCAAAAGGGAAAGATACTTCCGGAGGAAATACTGGCTGTTACTTTTACCAATAAGGCAGCCGATGAAATGAAAGACCGCCTGTTTATTCTTCTGAAAGAAGCGTCAAGAGGAATTACCCTGGGAACCTTCCACTCGCTCTGTTTTGCCATATTGCAGGAACGTTATGAAAACCTGCATATAGTTTATGACGACGAAAGCCGTGAAATCATCCTGGGTATGCTTTTCTCCGGCAAAGAAGAAAAGACGCTGAAAAGCCTGTCAACCCAACTGAAGGAATATTTCGAGAAAAACTGTCCGGAAGATGCAGGTGAGCTACAGGAAATCGCTGCGGCATATCAAAGTTTCATGCTGCAAAACGGCGGAATCGACCTGGCCGATATTATCGGTGCAGTCGTCAGGCTATGGCGTACGGAACCGGAGTGGTTGGAGATTTTCCGGAACCGTTACCAATCCATTGCCGTGGATGAACTGCAGGATATCAATCCCCTGCAATATGAATTTTTAAAGCTGTTGGGGAAAGATAAAAATATGCTGGCAATTGGTGACCCGGACCAAAGTATTTACGGTTTCCGTGGGTCGGATGTAAGATTGTTTTTTCAATTCAGTGAGGATTTTGGTGCAAAAGAAATCTCACTTCAGCAGAATTACCGTTCTTCGGGTTTTATTGTGGAATCGGCAACCAGTCTTATCCGTAACAATCTTCAGCGTAAGGATATCCGGCTGATTGCCCATAAACCCGGCAAGGAAAAAATCCGCCTCTTCAGTGCAGACGACGAATATAAAGAAGCGGCCTTTATCGCCGGAGAAATTGAAAAACTGGTCGGGGGATTCCATAACCTTATCGGGAATAATACCCATCAGGATGGTCAATACGGCTTCTCTGATATGGCGGTGCTGTTTCGTACCCGTACCATAGGCCAGGCTTTGCTTACCGCATTTAAACAATCGGGCATACCGGTACGTTTCGGTGATGCTTCTTCTTTTCTGGAAACCTATCCGTTCCATCTCATAACCGATGTAATAAAGCTGTATCTCTATCCGAAAGATATTATCGCATTAGACAGTGTACTCAGGCATGGTTTCAACATGAACAAAAAAGAGAGGCAGGAATTTCTTTTATCGTATCCCGAAGAAGCGCGTTTTCTTTCTCTTTTTGGAAAAGAAGGAGAAGCAATTTTTGCAAAGCAAGGAGCAGCAGGCGTTGTGTCGTTTATTTCTGAAAAATTTATCCCTGATGAAACCCTGGATGATACGGGAATTATCCGTAAAGAAACCATCCTCCACATCGCCGGGGAATACGAAGGAGATCTGGAACAGTTTCTGCATAAGATTTTGCTGGATACCTATACCGATGTGGCACGCCTGAGAACCGATGCGGTAACCCTGTTGACGTTTCACGCTTCCAAAGGGCTTGAGTATCCGGTTGTATTTATTGCAGGAGCCGAAGAAGGAGTAACTCCTTTGTTGAGGAATAACATTGATATCGAAGAAGAAAGAAGACTTTTTTATGTCGCCCTTACCCGTGCCAAGGATCATTTGTTTATTACAAATTCCCTGAAGAGGAAAAATTTCAACCGGACAGAAAATAAGACCCTGTCAAGATTTGTTGGAGAAATACCCGTTTCCTTAACGGAAATCATAGAAAAGAAACCTCCAAAGACCAAACCAGAGCAGTTGCGTTTGTTTTAGTATAAATCCATACAACCTACTCATAAGCCTTTTCGAAATGAAAAGTTTTGTGATATAATATAATTCCATTATTTTTGGAAATAAGAAGTGACGATGCATAATAATCGTATGAAACGAAAAATATTCATTTTATTCTCTCTATTTGCTCTTTTGTGTGCAGAGGTTGAGGCAAAAGGAACAAAAGCAATTAGCGCTAATGATTTTTTAAACAGTTTAGGAGCTTGTTCATCCGTTTCACGTAGGGGTGAGAATTTGAATGAGACCATTGAAAATGTAAAATATACCGGACTGAGATGGCTGCGTGTAGGTTATGAAGACGATGTACCGGCGGAAGATTTTATCCGGTTGCACCGACAAACAAATGTACTTTTAAGTTTTGGATTACTCAGCGGAGGGAATAATATAGACAGACTTATTACAGAGTCGGGGCAATTGGCAGAGGCAGGCGCTTTGCTTGCTATCGAAGGCGCGAATGAGCCAAATAATTGGGCAATAACCTATCAGGGTGAAAAAGGTGGCGGAAGAAATTCATGGATACCTATCGCCAATTTGCACAGGGATCTTTATAAAGCCGTGAAAGAAGATCCTGTCTTAAAAGATTATCCTGTTTGCAATCAGTGAAAGTGGAGCGCAAACGGATAATGCAGGATTACAATTTTTAATTATTCCCGAAAGTGCAAATACATTGATGCCTGCGGGAACGCAATATGCCGATTATGCTAATTGTCACAATTACATAGTGCATCCGGCTTGGTCCGGCCTACACGATAATCAAACATGGCTGAGTGCTTCGCCTACGGAAGATTGCCCTGTTGACGGATTATATGCCAATTATGGTTTGACCTGGGCGAAAAAATTTCCCGGCTATTCGGAAGATAAATTAAAAACTTTGCCTCGCGTTACTACAGAAACAGGATACGCCATTCATGAAAAAGAAGGAGTAACGGAAGAAATTCAAGCCCGTTTGTATTTAAATCTATATTTATCTCAATATAAACAAGGTTGGAAACATACGGCAATTTACTTATTAAAGGGACGGGCAAATGAACCGGATCATGAAGCATTTGCTTTTTATACGCTGGATAACCAACCTAAGCAAGCTGCTCATTATTTGCATAATTTCACAACGATTTTAGCGGATAATAAATCTGTTCCAAAATTGGGTGTATTGGATTATACCATCCCTGATCAACCTGATACCACACATGATTTACTGTTACAAAAAAGTGACGGACATTTTTATCTTGTGTTGTGGGGTGAGCGATTTGCGGGGGGAACGGACAGTGTTACCGTGAAGTTCGGAAAACAACATAAAACGGTAAAAATATACAATCCCACTGTAGGTGTCTTACCAATTAAAATATTGAATAAAGCAAATAGTTTGCCGTTATTGCTAACAAATCATCCTATGATTATTGAAATAGAAAAATAAAATCTCTTTGAGATACCGATATAAATACAACCGATAGAAATTTCAACATTCTATTTTTTAAAAATGAAAAAGATGAATCTGTATCTGCTTCCGGCGCTGTTTTTGGCGCTGTTGAACTGTAGCAATACTACCCCTGAGCAATCGGGAAAAGAGTCATCGTGGGCAACGGCTCACGAACTAAACAAACGATTGGAGCGGGGAATGAATATCGGCAATACTTTCGAGGCGATGCCCTCCTGGCAGTCGCCTTTCGATTCGGAGGATTTAAAGCGCATAGCCGACCTCGGGTTCAATCATGTGCGGATCCCTATCCGATGGGAAAGGGAAGATCGGAGTATGGCATCCACTCCCTATACCATTTACCCCGAATTCATGAGAACCATTCAATCGGTAGTGGATGAAGCATTGAAAAACAAGCTCCATGTTATTATCAATATGCACCATCATGACGCACTCTATGCCGATCCTGCAGGACAAAAAGCGCGCTTCCTGTCGCAATGGCAACAGATTGCCGATCATTTCAAAGAGTATCCCGACAGCCTGCTTTTCGAAATAATGAACGAACCGCACGATAACCTGACTGCAAATCTATGGAACAGCTATTCGAAAGATGCCTTGCAGGTCATCCGTGAAAGCAATCCCCAGCGCTGTGTACTATTGGGTGTGGCCGAATGGGGCGGAGTCAATGCGTTACAAAAACTCGACATCCCCGATGATCCGAACCTTATCCTTACTATCCATTATTATAATCCTTTCCAGTTTACCCATCAGGCTGCAGAGTGGGTAGAAGGCTCCGATGCATGGCTGGGAACTCCCTGGCGCGATACGGAATACGAACGTAAAGCGGTACAGGAAGATTTCAAATCAGTAAAGCGGATAGCCAGCGAGAAAAATATTCCCGTCCACATAGGGGAGTTCGGCGCATTTTCACGGGCAGATATAGATTCACGAATCCGATGGACACAATATCTGGCGCGCTGGTTCGAACAACAGGACTTCAGCTGGGCATACTGGGAATGGAATGCAAGTTTCGGTATTTTCGACCCGAAAACAGGTTCGTACCGTACCGATCTGGCAGATGCCCTGCTTAAGAATCCTATTCCGGAGCCGTTCTCCCCATCTTATAGGATCCTATATTCATCGGACTTCACCGGTAACAGCAACGCCGGATGGATTCTGTATAACAACGACGCATCGGCTTCATCCACCGTAACCTTTTCGGGCAATAAAGCAACGATTGGTATCGTTAAACCGGGAACGGAAGTATGGCACGTTCAGCTCATCAAAGACGGATTGAATATGGAGCAAGGGAAAACATACCTGGTGAGTTTCCGGGCCTTTTCCCCGGACAGCGATGCAAAAATGATCGATTTTCGTTTTTCCAAAGCTTCCGACCCGTGGACGAGTTACGCGGGGCAAACATTCACCATCGACAAGAAAGAGACGCAGTATGAGTTGATGTTTACGGCAACACAATCCGATACGCAGGCAAGGATGGTGTTCTCGATGGGAAACACAGGAACGCCGGACGTGATCCTGTCCGATATCCGCTGGACGGAAGTGATATTCTAAAACGGAGAATTATAAAACACCCCGCGCTTTCAGCGTCTTTTCCAGATGAAGCCCACCGGGAAGATGGATCGTTTGGAACCCCAACTGTTGTGCCGTCTCGATATTAGCATAGTTATCATCGATAAACAATGATTCCCCGGCCTGTATCCCATAGCGCTCCAACAGGATCAGGTAGAGTTGCGGGTCGGGCTTTACCGTTTTTTCCGCGCCGGAAACAACCATTCCATCCAGATCATTGAAAAAATCGTAACGCTCCATGGCAAGAGGAATCGTTTCGGCCGACCAGTTGGTGAGACCGTACACTTTATATTTCTTTTTCAGAGGCTTGATCAACATAACGTTCTCTTCGATCGTTCCTCCCAGCATCTCATCCCATCGACCGTAATACATGGCTATCTTTTCACGGTATTCAGGATGTTGCTCCTGTAAGATCCGGGTAGCCTCCGCCAGAGGACGTCCCGCATCCTGCAACAGATTCCAGTCATAACGGCATACATGCTCCAGGAAATAATTCATCTCTTCTTCTGTGTCGAAAATCTCCCGGTAAAGATACACCGGGTTCCAATCGATCAATACCCCGCCGAAATCAAAGACGATATTCTTTAATGACTCCATTATTGTTTGTTTCTATTTTTTATGTTCAATTTCAGGCCCCAAAGATACGATTTTTTCTCTCCCCGGGCCCTTTCTGTAGGGACCTGGTGTTAAAAAACAAGAAGTATATCTGTTAAAACAATGATTTTGTTTATTTTTGTTCAATATATATGTTACTATACGGCGTGTTTACTACGGCATATAAGGGCAACGGCTGGTTGAAAGCCGTTTCACTGGCAATCATATCACTCATCCTGGCCTCATGCGGGGCAGGAAGAACAACCGTCTCCGGTAACAAAACATCTGCGACTTTACAGGACGATATCATTCAATATGGCAGGCAATACCTTGGCAAGCCCTACCGCTATACGGGGAAAGGCCCCAACTCTTTTGATTGTTCAGGTTATACCTCTTTTGTATTCAGGAAATTCGGTTATAGATTAGATCCCAGTTCCGCGGGGCAGGACAGGCAAATCCCCACTATCGCCAGAAGAGAGGAGCTTCGTAGGGGAGACCTTGTCTTTTTTGAAGGAAACAGAAAAAACGGAAGAGTCGGACATGTGGGAATAGTAACGGAAGCATTTTCCAACGGTCAATTCAAATTTATCCATGCCTCCACCACCAGTGGAGTGATTATCTCTTCCTCTAGGGAACCATACTATGCATCACGCTATTTACGTGGCGGAAGGGTGTTGGAGGAGAATGCGTCGTATGTGACGCGACGAAACCCGTTACCGGACAAAAAACAGTATGCCGTTTCTCCCGCCACGACAAATAATAAACCGCTCTATCAGGATATTCCGGAAGTTGCTCCCCCGAAAAAGAAGGAAACAACGGGCTCCGCCGTTGCCGAAGGGCAGACGGAAGATCGTCCGGGGGACAGGGATGGGATTGTTGTTCTTGTGCAAACCGATCCGCAGAAAAACCCGCCTCTCACAGATTACCGGACCGGCACGAACGGGAAAGGGCAGGGAAAAGATACTCTCCGGGCAAACCGTGATATGGCTTTAAGGGACGAGAGTCCGGCAATTCCCGCCCCGCCTAAAAGCCATACGGTAAAAAGCGGGGAGACGCTTTATTCCATTTCGAGACAATACGGATGCTCGGTCGAACAGCTGAAAGAGTGGAATCCGCAAATAGGATCCCTGTTGAAAACCGGCGAAAAGCTGCATCTCTTTATACGACAATAAGGGACTATTGACTTATCAATGTGTAACTGTCGTATATTCAAGACCTTCGGGTTAACCATACAGCCATTGATCACCCAATGGGGTTTCATGATCTTTTTGTAACTTTGCGCCCTGAATTCAACAACAGAAAAAACTTACAATATGATAACGACAGACCAACTAAAAGATGTGTTGGAGCGCGAGGACGCGCTGAGGGGGTATCTTTGACGTCGATGCAAAGCGTATCCAATTAGAAGAAGAAGAGTTACGCACTCAATCGCCCGATTTCTGGAACGATGCCAAAGCGGCTGAACAACAGATGAAGGTGGTGCGTGAGCTGAAGTACTGGATCAGTGCCTACCAGGAAGTAAAGTCTGCCGCGGAAGAGCTCCAGCTGGCATTCGACTTCGCAAAGGAGGGAATTGTGTCGGAAGAGGAAGTGGACGCCCATTACATCCAGGCACTTCAATTGATCGAAGAACTGGAGTTGAAGAACATGCTCCGCCGTGAGGAGGATCAACTGGGCGCAGTCTTAAAAATCAACGCTGGTGCCGGCGGCACGGAAAGCCAGGACTGGGCTTCCATGCTCTTCCGCATGTATCAGCGCTGGTGCGAAAGCAAAAATTACAAAACTACCGTCACCAACTGGCAGGATGGCGACGATGCCGGCATCAAGACGGCTACCCTGCAGGTGGAGGGTGATCTGGCATACGGCTTTCTGAAAAGCGAGAACGGTGTGCACAGGCTGGTACGCGTATCTCCTTTCAATGCCCAGGGGAAACGTATGACCTCGTTCGCGTCGGTATTTGTGGTGCCGTTGGTGGACGATTCCATCGAGATAGAAGTGAACCCTGCCAATCTGAGTTGGGATACTTTCCGTTCGTCAGGAGCAGGGGGACAGAACGTGAACAAAGTAGAAACGGGTGTACGCCTGCACTACCAGTATAAAGATCCCGATACGGGAGAAGAACAGGAGATAGTGATTGAAAACACCGAAAGCCGTTCGCAAATGGGCAATCGGGAGAACGCCCTGCGTTTGCTCAAGTCGCAGCTCTATGAAATAGAACTGGAAAAACGCCGTGCAGCACAGGCGGTCATCGAAGCGGGCAAAAAGAAGATCGAATGGGGATCCCAGATCCGTAGTTATGTATTCGACGATCGCCGTGTAAAAGACCATCGTACCAACTACCAGACATCCGATGTGACAGGTGTAATGGACGGCGACCTGGATGAGTTTATCAAAGCCTATCTGATGGAATTTGGAGAGGAGGCGTGATGTCAGAAAGAAAGAACCGATACCAGCGTTTTGTCCTTTTAGGGTTGATCCTGCTCTTGTCAATTATCATTTTCAAAGAGCTGCAACCCTATCTGGGAAGCTTTTTCGGTGCTTTCACCCTTTTCATGCTCCTGAAGGGGCAGATGGTTAAACTGGTGGAGAAATATAACTGGAGAAAAGGATTAAGTGCATCGGTCATTGTATTGGGAACCACTATATTTATCCTGATCCCGCTCACCGGGTTTGGCTTTCTTGCAGCCGACACTATTTCGGGAATAAACATAGATCCCGCACAGATCATGAGAACCATAACAGAATTGTCCGAGAATATTGAAGATCGTATCGGGATCGCCTTGTTCACTCCTGAGAATCTTTCCTTTGTCCCCCGGGCCGGATCCACCATCATGCAGACACTGGTTTCAGGGTTGAGTTCGATGATCATCAATGGTATTATTGCGATTTTTCTGCTTTATTTCATGCTGGTAAGCTATCAGTCATTGGAAAAGGCCAGCAATGAGATGCTCCCTTTCAGCCAGGAGAACAAACAGATCCTCCGGGAAGAGACAAAGTCGATTGTCCAGGCGAATGCCATCGGCATTCCGGTGGTTGCTATCACGCAGGGAATACTGGCGTATGTAGGATATCTCTCCTTTGGCGTAAGCAATCCTCTTGTATATGCCGTACTGGTAGCTTGTACTACTATCATCCCCGTAGTAGGCACTTCCCTGGTATGGTTGCCGATCGGAGTTTCGGCATTGGTACAGGGCGATATCATGAGAGGGATCCTTCTGCTTTGCTACGGGCTGCTCATCATCGGGGGATCCGATACCATTCTCCGGTTTGTATTGCAAGAAAGACTGGCCAATATTCACCCGTTGATCACTTTTTTCGGTGTGATCATGGGCCTTGCAATGTTCGGATTCTGGGGTATTATTTTCGGGCCGTTGCTGATTTCTTTGCTATTGCTCTTTTTCAACATGTACCGTCACGATTTTATTCCCGGATCAACCGCACAACCACGCATTACTACTAAGGAAGGGGGAAACGAAGGGATCCTTTTTCGGAAAAGGCAGGCAAGGTAGTTCCGCACACCTACCATCCGTTCTCCAAAGATAACCCGAAAAGGGCAAAGTCGTATTTCACCGGATCAGAAGGATCCAGCAACCGGAGATTTCCGGTAAGCTCAAGAGCGGTCTTCCAGTCGGTCTGTTTCCTGGTGATCAAACCCAGACGGCGTGCCGCCCTGTCCACATGAAGATCGATAGGACAGATCAGCGCACTCTGCGGGATCCGGTCCCAAATACCGAAATCCACCCCTCTGTCATCACTCCTCACCATCCAGCGCAGGAACATATTGATCCTCTTGCAGGCTGAGTTACGGCGGGGAGTCGCCACATGCTTCCGGGTCCGTTGCGGGGCGTAGGGATCAGCGAAAAATGTCTGTTCAAACCGGATCAGCGAATCTTCCGCCGAATTGAAAACCCCTTTGTCCAGAAATGCATTTTCCAGTGTAGCGTAGCGGGAATAGTGCCGTTGAAGGAAATCCACAAAATAGAGCAGGTCGGTATCGTTAAAAGTACGATGTGCAAAACCGAGCAGACCTTTCAGGTCCTCATCGCTATGTTCCATGATAAAACGGTAAGGTTCACTTCCGAACCTCCCTGCCAGTTCACGGCATTTGGCAATGATCGTTTTTCGCTGTCCCCATGCCAGTATTGCCGCAAAGAAACCCATGATTTCACGATCCTGCCTGCCGGAAAATAAGTGGGGAACAGATATAGGGTCATTTTCAATAAATGAAATATTGTTATATCGATCTGCTTTCTCATCCAAAAAACTCTTCATACGACTGTCCTTTCCTATACAAATAATTGGTGCAAAATTACGTCTATTCCTTAAAAAACCTTACATTTGCAGCAACTATTTTCGTTAAGCAATACGAACAGAAGACAAGCTTGCTTGGATTATGTCGTTGCGAGAACTATTTCGAAAGCTGTATGAGTAGAGATCCAATTTATTTGAGCTATGCCATAGCGAGAAATAGTAGAATGAATTTAAATAGTCTAATGTAATTGAACGTTTTTTTGAAATTGATTCGCATTCATGAGAAGTGTCCCCAACTCTTTCCAATCTATCCTGAAGAGCAGTCTTCTATTTATTTTCTGTTTTCTCTTCCATACCGTTTCGGGTCAGATCAGTTACGGGGGCAAGCCGCTTCCGCTTCACGCCGGTATAGGGGCAAGGTCTGTGGGTCCGGCCGCAGATCTCTTCGTGGAGATGCCCTCCTTTGATGAAAAGGCGGCATTACGGCAAGCTCAACAAGATCAGACGGACTTCAAAAGCCTGGAGTTCGCCCATAAATTTCATACTCTTCTCCGCCCCGACAATTCAGGGATTACGTTCGTGTCCGGCAATATGAAGGTATGGCGTGTCGGGATCCGCTCCAAAGGTGCTTCCTCACTGAATATCCTCTTTTCGAAATTCAGGTTGCCGCCGCAAGCCGGGTTATTTGTCTACAGCTCCGATCAGTCGGAGATACTGGGCTCCTATACGGAAAAAAACAACACGGAACTGAACCTGCTTCCCGTACAGCCTGTCGGAGGCGATGAGCTGATCGTGGAATATCAGGAACCGTTGGAAGCGACCTTCAACGGAGAGATTGAAATAGGTGAGGTAAATCACGATTTTCTGGGGATTTTCAGGGCTACCGAGCCAAGAGACCCGGCACAGAATTGCCATCCCAATCTGGTCTGCTATCCCGAAGATATTCAGCCCGGAAGCGGCGTGGTGGGATTGATCATCAACGGAACGACCTATTGCACCGGAGTCCTTGTGAATAATACGGCGGAAGATGCAACCCCTTATCTGCTGACAGCCACCCACTGCCTCAACAGTAATTATAACGCCAGTTTTCTCGCGAATAGAAAATACGATCTCATTGCCGGCAGCATCGTCGCCTTTTTCAATTACAACTCACCGCTATGCGATATGGATATCCGTGGTCCGCTCCAGATGACTATGGCCTCGGCCGACTCGGTGCTGATCAGCGAAAGGCATGATATCTCCCTGCTGAAGCTGAAAGAGGCTCCTCCGGCGGAATACCAGCCTTATTATCTGGGATGGAATGCCGGTTCTTCTCCCTCAGCGCCGTTTCACGGTCTGCATCACCCCAACGGAGGGATCAAAAAGGTGGCGATAGACGAAGGTCCGTTAAGCCTCGGTTCGTTCGATCTTCCAAATTATAATCTGGAGGAACCCAACTCGTTTTGGGAAGTAAGGGCATGGGATACCGGAGCCACCGAAGGAGGTTCCTCGGGATCACCCCTGCTTGACAGGGAGAAAAGGGTACTGGGTACGCTTACCGGTGGTCAATCGATGTGTTCGTCTCCGAGAGGACCGGATTCTTATGCATCCCTTTTCAAATTCTGGAATGTGCCGGAGTCACTCGATAATCCCAACTCAATAAACTATTATCTTGATCCTGAGGGATCACAAGCCCTTCAAATAGTGGGTTTTAATCCTCATGCACAAGAGCCTTTTACAAAAAGCCATAATTTCAAATCAGATGACAAAGCGGTAAAATACCACTTTCAATCCGTACCCCTGTTCTCGACCAATAACACTTTCGGCTATACGGAATTCGCAGAGCAGTTTTATGCCAGAACCAACGTACAGTTACGGGGTGTCTTTTTCTCCTCCCCCGCCGTTAGCGGTATTTCGGACATGAACATCAGGATCAGGATTTACGCCGGGGAAAACGGGCCGGAACGCCTTCTTTATGAACAACCCTATAATTACAGTTACAGGTATTATTTCAGCAATTCCGATTTTCCGGATGCCCCCCGCAATATGAACTACAATGTGGAGAATTATATCGAATTTGACGAGCCTGTAACTGTTTCGGGATCATTCTATATATCCTACTACGACATGAACGGGGTGCCTTCGGGCTTTTCCGCATTCAACGCGGAACCCAGAAAAATAGGATCGGGGATCATCTCCACGGCATGGATGAAAAACGGATCGGAATGGGTAAGATCGTCGGAGAATATTGAAAATCCTGTCAATACCGCTTTACTGATCGCACCTTATGTAATGGGGAACTCTTCCACATCAGTAGAATCGGAAAAAGAACAACCTAAACTGGTGGTTTACCATTCCAATGAGGTAAAACGAATATTTATCGAGTCGAACTATGAGTTGATCGAGTGGGAAATTTTCTATTCCTCGGGAATAAAGATCCATCATGAGACCGCAGATGTAAGTATCAACAGGGCCTCCTATTCATCGGCGCATCTGCCTAAAGGAGTCTATATTGTGAGGGTTAAAACCGCTGACGGTACTGTCGCTGCAAAAAAAGTGGTGGTGATATAACCTATTCGACGGTTGCAGTTTCTCCCTTCTCTTCAGTCGTCTCCACAGATTTCTCCGTCTCTTCTTCCTGTCCATCCGGTGTCCTATTCTGCTCTACCTTTTCGAGTTGATCCTGCAGATAGGAAGAAATGATATTACTCCCACGGGATGTTTCGGCACGCGTGTATTCTTTCTTTCCCGACTCCGGATCCTCCTGGGAGGCAGCAACGGCCTTTTTCCCGATAATCAGCTGATCCCCAATACCGATACTGGAGGACCTTAATCCGTTCCAGGATTGAAGTTGTGCTACCTGAACACCGTTCTTCCGTGCGATCTCCCCGAGTGTATCACCTTTCCTGACCCGATAGTACCGGTTTATAGTCTGGGTTTCGCCATCCGGGTTGTTTGAAGAGACTTGCACCAACTGCTGCTGATCAGCCTCAGGCGCCACCTCCTTTTGCCCTACAATCAACTGTTTTCCGATATCGATCCTGTTGGAACGGAGTCCGTTCCATGACTTGATCAGGGTAACAGTCGTACCGTTCCTCCTGGCAATGGCAGAGAGATTATCCCCTTTTTTTACCCGGTAATAGACATTGGCTGTATTTCCCGATACCGATGAAACGGAACCATCCAGGAAGCCGTCGGTATTGGCCCTGTGTGTAAAATACCGTCCCTTTTCGTAATTTACGATGGTGTCGTTTTTATCAATAAATGCATACATCTTTTCTGAGGGAAGTACCAGGGCGTACGCTCTGAAATCGCCCGGTATCACATCCTTCCTGAACTGAGGATTCAGTCTCCGCAATTCGCTCACAGGAATATCCAGTACTCCTGCTATCTGTTCCAGGTGTATCCTTTCGTTTACCTGCACCGTATCGAGCGCAATGGTTGTCAGGGAAGAAGAGTGTGCCGGACAGATATTGTGATCTGCATAATGACTCATAATATAGTTGGCTGCAATGAAGGCAGGCACATATCCCCTTGTTTCCCGCGGCAGAAAGTAATAAATTTCCCAATAATCACGTTTACCACCGCTTCGGGCAATTGCTTTGTTCACATTCCCCGGCCCGCAGTTGTAGGCAGCGATCACTAAATTCCAGTCGCCATAGATGGCATACAGGTCTTTCAGATAACGTACAGCGGCGTCCGTCGATTTATAGGGATCGCGCCTTTCATCCACCAAGCTGTTCACTTCTAACCCGTAGCCCTTTCCTGTGCGTAGCATAAACTGCCATAATCCGGTAGCTCCCGCGCGGGAAACAGCCACAGGATTCAGGGCCGATTCAATTACAGGCAGATATTTTAACTCCAGTGGGAGTCCGTGACTGTCCAGCGCCTGCTCGAACATCGGGTAGTAATAGTCTCCCAGCGCCAGCATATAACTCACCTGTTCCCTTTTCCGGACAGCATACATCTCTATATAGCTCTTCACCACACTGTTGAATGAGAGTTCCATCTCGGAAGGGAGGTTGTGAAGTCGCTTCAGATAGACTGAATCGTGAAAAGTAATATTCTGTCCCCTTTTACAATCGACTTCGGCATTCGAGAGGTCGAGCTGCCAATTACGTAACAGGTCGCTCAGTTTCTCCATCATGCTTTCCGGATAGACAATCATACTATCCTGAATGTTCTCCAGATCAGCAGGTGGGGTCTCCTGGGCCATAATGCTCAATCCGCCCCAGACAGTTATCAATGCAATCAAAATAGTTCTTTTCATACCAATAAATCGCTCACCCCGGAAGGATGAACCATGTTCTTTTACAGTTAAAAATTAAAACTCCATTGCACTCCATAGGAGGAGTTTCCCAGGTTATGAGCCCTCTCTTCCCTGATGATAGCGGGGGTCACACGCATTGACAAATCGGGGCTCATGTCGAAATCGAACAACTGCGCATCCACATAGGCATCTACGATGGATATAAAATAGACTGCAACTGTGGCGATAATACTCAGATCCCTGTAATAGCGGTAATAATCCTTTCGTTGCTGCAACAAATCCGTAAACCATTGAGTGTCTACTGTTTCCGGATCCTGTCCATAGGGCAGCATATTGTGCCAGCGTATGGTTTCGGGATTATCGTCCATAATGTCCTGATACGCCCCCAGATAATCCCGGTAGTAACCGTTATTCCATGAGATAGCGTACGTTACCCCTGCCACACCACCGTACAGGATCGGCAATTTCCAGTATTTACGATTATAGATCTGCCCCAGGCCCGGTAAGATGGCCGAATAGATAACCGCTTTCCGTGGGGAGGGGCTGAACATGTAGGAAGGTGCGAAAAATTTGTCGGAAGTAATCTCGATGAGCGATTGGTCTGCCTTTATGCGGACGGAATCCTGCTTCCCGGACGTATTTTTGCCGTTTTTCCGGCTAATCGAGACGGAGTCGGATACCTGGAGGAGAGTTGAGTCCTTTGGCAGTAGAGGGACACTGTCCTGCGGGTGTTCCGGTGAATGGACCTGCCCCTGGATATCCACTGCGTAAAAGAGGATCGACAGACAAATAAGGATTCCGGACACATTCATCATCGGCGATTATTTTTTCATTTTATCAAACATGACAATAATGCGCTCCAGGTCTTCCGGCGAATCGAAAGGAATAGTGATCTTTCCTTTCCCCTGCCTGTTATAACTGAACTGCACATCGGTCTGGAAATAAGAGGAAAGATGTTGTTTTAACGCATCAAAATCATCGGACGATTGTGGTCTCACACCGGATTTTCCGGGTTTGGTCTTTCTGCTGTCCGGGGTTTTCAGTTGTTGAAGGGGGATTCCTTCGTTAAAATCCTTCACCACCGACTCTACCTTCCGGACCGATAACCCTTCTTCGAGGATCAGGTTATAGAGAGAAAGTTGCCCCACCGGATCGTTCATAGTGATCAGAGCACGGGCATGCCCCATGTCGATCTTTTTGTTTTTTACACCCATCTGCACCTCTGCCGGAAGTTTCAACAGGCGCAGATAATTGGTGACGGTCGTCCTCTTCTTTCCCACTCTTTCGCTTAGCTGCTCCTGTGTGAGGGAGAGGGTGTCGATCAGGTTTTGATATGCCAGGGCGATCTCGATCGAATTAAGATCTTCGCGCTGGATATTCTCAATCAACGCCATCTCCATGATCTCATCATTTTCAGCCATCTTAATATAGGCCGGAATGGTGGATAATCCCGCCATCTGAGAAGCACGGTAACGACGCTCACCGGCAATGATCTGATAGGTGTCGTCATCCAGTTTTCTTAACGTGACAGGTTGAATAACACCGATCGATTTGATGGAAGCGGATAATTCCCGTAATGCTTCCTCATCGAATACCCTGCGCGGTTGATCGGGGTTGGGAACAATCTTGTCAAGCTCCACCTCACTGATGGAAGAAGAACCCTGTGTTTCACCGTCGTTGAAGGTGATCAACGCATCTAATCCTCTTCCTAATGCATTCTTTTTCGCCATAATCTATCCCGTAAAGAGTACAAATTTACATGATTTTCTTTTGAAACCGGCATGATTGAGGTAATTACTTTAGCCCTATACGTTCCCCCTACCTGTATGTAACAAATAAATCAATCGCATACAAACTACACAGACGGATAAGGATCTCCATTGGATGATAGGAGAAAGTCAGGGATTTTTTTCGATCAGTTCCTGCGCAAGCTGTATATGATTAGTCGCCCCACGGGAACCGGCATCGTACATAAGCGCCGGCTTGGCATGGCTCTGTGATTCGCTGAGTGTAATGTTACGCTGAATAACCGTTGTAAATACCAACTCTTTGAAATGGTGTTTCACCTCTTCGTATATCTGATTATGAAGACGCAGACGGGAATCATACATAGTGAGGACAAAACCCTCTATCTCAAGTCTGGTATTCAGCTTCGACTTGATGATCTTTATGGTATTCAGCAGCTTGCTTAATCCTTCGAGGGCAAAATATTCGCATTGTACAGGTATCAAAACCGAATCGGCGGCGGTAAGCGCGTTTACCGTAATGATGCCCAATGAAGGTGAACAATCGATCAGGATGAAATCATACCGACCGCTTACCGGCTGCAAAAGATCGCGGAGCCTTTTCTCCCTGTTTTCCATCTGCACCATCTCCAGTTCGGCTCCTACCAGATTGATATGTGAAGAGATGATATCGATATCTTCAAAGGGTGTACGTTGTACCGCCTCGTCGGGGGTACATTTACCGATCAACCCTTCATAAATCGTATTCGTAGCTTTTTTAATATCGATACCCAGACCGGAGGAGGCATTCGCCTGCGGATCAGCATCTACCACCAATACCTTTTTTTCCAATGCGGCAAGCGATGCCGCTAGATTAATCGTGGTGGTGGTTTTACCCACCCCTCCCTTCTGATTCGCCAGCGCTATGATCCTACCCATATAATATTCAATTTACAGGCAACTTCATTTTCTACAAACGAGCTGCTTTAGGCAGCAAAATAAATAATAAATCAGCTAATTCTATGTTAATTATTTAAAACATTGGCGTTTTTGTTGATAAATTGAAAAAACAAAGAATATCCCGCCTTTATTCCCATATGAAATCGGTATCTTTCTCATCTCTTCCTAAAGGACTATCTTTCTGAAAGAAAAACTTCTCTTCTCCAAAGGCCGGTTTGAGGTCATCAAACCAGGTCGCTTTTTTATCGTATTTTGCAAAGAAAGGGATATCCACCAGATCAGGATTGCGACACTGAAGAAAACGAAGCACGAATACTTTTTCCCCTTTGACCTCTGTCACACCCAGCACCTGTATTTTTCCCGGGTTTGCACTCATACTCGGACCCCGGACAGTGCGGCAGATACCGCTTACGTTACGGTAAGCCTTTCTGAAAATATTCCACGCTTTTTCCAGCGGCACTTCGAAGAATGTTTTGGAACCCGTATCCCGTGCGACGAACATATAATAGGGGATCAATCCCTGTCTGACCTGTTCTTTCCACATATCGGCCCACACCTTCGGATCATCATTGATATGACGCAACAGCGGCGACTGTGTTCTGATCTGTGCGCCGGTATTGAGTATCCTTTCGATAGCCTGTTTCACCGCATCCGTAGAGAGTTCCAC
This sequence comes from uncultured Proteiniphilum sp., assembly GCF_937873925.1. Lineage (GTDB taxonomy): Bacteria > Bacteroidota > Bacteroidia > Bacteroidales > Dysgonomonadaceae > Proteiniphilum. The sequence goes on from NZ_CALNAT010000206.1 coordinate 32,385, forward strand.
CGGATGATTGAAGTGCCCCTGAAAAGCGAGATGCTTACCTGCCTTTTTCACCTTTTCGAATAAGCGTAGCATATCGTCGGCATCTTTGTCCGTCAGGAACCGGTAGGGCCAGTAGGCCAGCGTCTTCGACCCTATACGTATATTGCGGATATGAGAAAACTCTTTTGTGAGAAGAGGTTCTATATAAGCCGACATGATACTGGCTTTCGCAGTAAGCGGATCGCCTCCTGTAAAAAGGACATCCGACACTTTAGGATGTCTCAGCAGATACTTATGAAGCAGATCTGCCTCTTTCATCGCAAATTTCAGTTCGTTCATACCGGAGAACTGGGGCCACCGGAAACAGAAAGTGCAATAAGCATGGCATGTCTGTCCCTGGCTGGGAAAGAAGAGCACCGTCTCACGGTATTTATGCTGCATACCATGCAATTTCATCCCGTCTACCATCGGCACATTGTGTTCCTGTCCCGCGGGATTGGGATTCAGTTCCATCCTGATATCATAGACCTTTTTTTTCAATCCCTCCTCATCGTTCGCATCAATCAGCTTTTTCACCTGCGTATAATGGGTTTTCGATAGCATCTCTTCCCGGGGAAAGGTCAGCGTGAAGATAGGGTCCTCGGGAACATTGTTCCAGTCGATGAGTTCTTCCACCACATAGTTATTCGCCTTAAATGGCAATACCCTGCCCACCACTCCAATGGCTTCCCGTTCTTCATCGGATAAAGCACTCAGTTGAGGCAGATCATTATAATTACGCAGAATGAAATTTCTATACTTTTTATTTTCCATATCAAGTGAATTATGTTTTATTTGGTTGAACTACAGGAGGTGAATAAGACCCGTGAACCGGGGGTAAAGGATTTAAGTTGCAGTTCGAGGTAAACAAAAATAAGACAAAAGTATCAAAAAGACAACTAAATTAATACATTTTATATTTTTTGAGGAAATAAAAAAGCAGTTTGCCGGTTATGAAAGAAAAAATATATTTTTTTTCTCAAAGCACCCCTACTTATAAATATAATGATTACTTTTGCAGTCCGATGAGAATATATTCTTCCCATATCCCCTACCGTAAAGCAACAGGCTTAGTCCGACGATGCTTTTGATCCACACGGGAATTCCGATTCCCGCACCCCTTCCTTTTTATCTTATTTCGCCTTCGGGCAACACTCTACAGACAAATATCTAACTTTTTTATTGTTTTAGGATGAATGTAATTATTCATATAGCCAACAGCGGTTACGTAGGTTATGCGCAGGAGATCTGCGATCTGATTTACGAGTCGGCGCAAGCACGCGGTACGGGCATTGCAAGGCGTAGTGCCGAATATATTGCTGAAAAGATCGAGGCAGGCAAAGCGGTGATCGCCCTCGACGGCGACAAGCTTGTGGGTTTTGCTTATATTGAAACTTTCAGTCACAAACGGTTTGTGGCCAACTCGGGACTGGTGGTACACCCTGATTACCGCAATCAGGGATTGGCCAAAAAGATCAAACGTAAAATTTTCGACCTCTCCCGCAAACTCTATCCGAATGCCAAAATATTCAGCATCACCACGGGGTTGGCAGTGATGAAAATGAATACGGAACTGGGATTCAGACCTGTCACTTTTTCAGAGCTGACCGATGACGAGGAGTTCTGGAAAGGATGCCAGGGATGCAGGAATTTCGACATCCTGCAACGCAATAACTACAAAATGTGCCTTTGCACAGGGTTGCTTTACGACCCCAAAGTCCAACCGGTACAACATGCCAGCCCTTTTGCCAAAAAGGTGGTAAAACCAGTCATTAAAGTAAAGAAAAACAATAAATTACATAAGAAATGAAGAAAAAAGCAGTATTAGCATTCAGCGGCGGCCTCGATACTTCGTTCTGCGTACCCTGGCTGATCAATGAGAAAAACCTGGAAGTACACACCGTAATTGTAAATACCGGCGGGTTTTCCCACGAAGAGGCAAAATCGATTGAAGAGCGGGCTATAAAATTGGGTGCCGCTACACACACCTGCATAGATGCAGTGGAAGATTATTACACCAGGGGCATCAGATACCTGATCTTCGGGAATATATTAAAGAATAACACTTATCCGTTGTCGGTCAGCTCCGAACGTTTCTTCCAGGCGATGGCAGTGCTGGCTCATGTCAAGAAGGTGGGAGCCGATTTCGTGGCGCACGGAAGCACCGGAGCGGGAAACGACCAGGTAAGGTTCGATCTTGTTTTTGAAGTGCTGGCGCCGGAAGTGGAGATCCTCGCTCCTATCCGTGAGTTAAGCCTCTCCCGTCAGCAGGAGATCGATTACCTGAAAGCGAAAGGGTTCGACTTTTCGTGGGAAAAGTCGAAATATTCCATCAACCAGGGGATCTGGGGAACCAGCGTGGGAGGAGTGGAGACGCTGAAATCATCGGGAGTCCTACCCGAAGAGGCCTATCCGTCGCAGGTGACCGACCGGGGTGCGGAACGTATCACCCTGGGATTTGAAAAAGGCGAACCGGTTTCGCTGAACGGCGAAAAAATGGCACCCGTCACACTGATCCACACGTTGCACCGGATAGCCTCGAAATACGGTATCGGTCGCGATGTGCATGTGGGTGACACCATCATCGGCACCAAGGGACGCGTAGCCTTTGAGGCGCCTGCTCCGCTGATCATCGTAAAAGCACACCATCTGCTGGAGAAACATGTGCTGACCAAACAGCAGCTCTACTGGAAAGACCAACTCTCCAACTGGTACGGGCAACTGATGCACGAGGCGCAATACCTTGAACCGGTGATGCGCAATATTGAGACTTTCCTCGACGACACCCAGCGGTTTGTCACCGGTGAAGTGCAAATAGAACTGCGACCCTACCATTTCGCGGTATTGGGATGCTCCAGCGAATACGATCTGATGAACTCCCGGTTCGGAGAATACGGGGAAACCAACAAATCTTTCTCCGGACAGGATGTGGTAGGATTCACAAAAGTGATCGCCAACCCATTGAAGATTTATTATACCATTCACGACAATGATTAACGTAAGCATAGCGGGCGGAACCGGTTATACGGCGGGCGAACTGCTTCGTATCCTGCTCCGCCACCCTGAAGTCAACATAGAATCGGTCATCAGCACCACCTCCGTGGGGATGCCCGTGGCGGAAATGCACCGTGACCTGCTGGGCGAAACGGATCTGGTCTTTAGCGACACTTTCCGTCGACCCGATGTAATATTCCTTTGTCTGGGACATGGGTTATCGCGGACTTTTCTGGAAGAGAACGATATCCCCGCATCATGCAAGATCATCGATCTGGGAAATGATTTCCGTAATGACCTGGCGTTCAACGGCAGGAATTTTGTGTTCGGATTGTGCGAGCAGAACCGCGAACAGATCCGTGGGACAAACAACGTGGCCAATCCCGGCTGCTTTGCTACTACCATCATGCTGGCGTTGCTGCCGCTGGCGGCAAAAAAACTGCTGACGGACGAAATACATGTGCACGCCATCACAGGTTCCACGGGTGCGGGGAAGAAACCGGCCGAGACCACTCATTTCAGCTATCGCGACAACAACATCTCAGTATACAAGCCTTTCACACACCAGCATCTGGAAGAGATCAGGAATACACTCATCAGTGCGGGTAACGACGATCTGCCGCAGATCAACTTCGTACCGATGCGGGGTGATTTCACACGCGGTATCTTCGCCAGTATATATACAAAATGGGAGGGAGCCATGTCCGAATCGGCCGTAGTCGATATCTACGAAGAGTATTACCGGTCATCTCCGTTCGTGTTTGTTTCCAAACAACCCGTCAGCATGAAAGAGGTGGTAAACACCAACAAAGGGCTATTGCATATCGAGTTCCATAACGGCTATATCTACATTACCTCCGTTACCGATAATCTGGTAAAAGGAGCATCGGGACAGGCAGTGCAGAATATGAACCTGATGTTCGGGCTGGACGAAACGACCGGGTTAAAGTTGAAAGGAAGCGCGTTTTAATGTACCAATATGCTAATGGGCTAATGAGCCGATGAGTCAATGTGCTAATGTGAATAATGTGATTCAATGATTTTCACTTTTAGTTTTTAGTTTAATAAAATGAACCTATTTGACGTATATAGTTTGTGGGATATTGAGCCTGTACAGGCTCAGGGTTGCCGTGTATGGGACAGTAAGGGGACGGAATACCTCGACCTCTATGGCGGACATGCCGTGATCTCTATCGGGCACTCCCACCCCCGTTATGTAAAGGCAATACAGGATCAGGTGGAGAAGATCGGTTTCTACTCCAACTCGGTACAGAACTCATTACAGCAGGAACTGGCCGATAAACTGGGAGAACAGTCCGGCTATCCCGACTATTCGCTTTTTCTCTGTAATTCCGGCGCCGAAGCCAATGAGAACGCGTTGAAACTGGCATCGTTCCACACCGGGAAAAAGCGTGTGATCGCTTTCAACGGGGCATTCCACGGACGTACCTCAGGTGCGGTTGCCGTTACGGAGAATCCGGCTATTCAAGCCCCTTTCAACAAAGGACATGAGGTTATTTTCGTGCCACTCAACGACATAGAGGGAGTGGGGACCGAGATCCGGAAGGGTGATGTAGCTGCGGTCATTATCGAGGGTATCCTGGGTGTAGCCGGTATTTTTACCCCGGAACCTTTGTTTTTGCAGCAACTGGCATTCCTCTGTAAAAATAACGATGTAATACTAATTCTCGACGAGATACAATCGGGTTATGGCCGCAGCGGGCAGTTTTTCGCCCATCAACCGGCCGGGATACAGCCCGACCTGATCACGATGGCAAAAGGGATGGGTAACGGCTTTCCGATCAGTGGACTACTGATCTCTCCCCGGTTCGAAGCCAAAAAAGGGATGCTCGGTACTACCTTCGGAGGTAATCACCTGGCTTGTGCGGCAGCTATCGCAGTGCTCGATATATTAAAAGAGGAGTCGCTGGTGAAAAATGCGGAAGATATGGGTAATTATCTGCTACGGGAGTTGTCGGAAATAGCCGGTATCAGGGAGATCCGTGGCCGGGGATTGATGCTCGGCATCGAGTTTCTTCCGGAATTTGCGGCCGTTCGTAACCGGCTTCTCTTTGAAAGCCGTATCTTTACCGGCGGGGCAAAAAACAATGTCATGCGTCTGTTACCGCCACTTTCGATATCGAAATCAGAAATCGATATTTTTATCACTGAACTTAAAAATAAATTGATATGAGAAACTTCACCTCCGTGCATGACATCGGTGACCTGAAAAATGCACTCGAAAAGGCCAGGCAGGTCAAAGAGAACCCATTTGCCGACCAGGAACTGGGTAAGAACAAAACCTTGTTGATGATCTTTTTCAATTCGAGCCTGCGTACCCGCCTGAGTACCCAGAAAGCGGGACTGAACCTCGGGATGAATGTGATCGTACTCGACATCAATCAAGGCGCCTGGAAGTTAGAGACTGAAAAAGGGGTCATTATGGATGGCGACAAACCGGAACACATCTTAGAAGCAATCCCGGTGATGGGATCTTACTGCGACGTGATCGGTGTGCGCTCTTTCGCACAGTTCGAAGACAAGGCTTCTGATTATAATGAAGTCATCCTGAATCAGTTTATCCGCTATTCCGGCAAACCGGTCTTTAGTATGGAGGCGGCTACGCGCCATCCCTTACAGAGTTTTGCCGATCTGATCACGATTGAAGAGCACAAAAAAATAGAAAAGCCGAAAGTAGTACTTACCTGGGCGCCTCACCCGCGTGCGTTACCGCAGGCGGTTCCCAACTCGTTCGCCGAATGGATGAACGCCGCCGGTTATGAGTTCGTGATCACCCATCCCGAAGGATATGAGTTGGACGAAAAGTTTGTCGGCAATGCCAGAGTGGAATACGACAAGGAAAAAGCCTACAGGGATGCCGATTTTATCTACGCGAAGAATTGGGCGGCATATCAGGACCCGAACTATGGGAAGATTTTAAATACCGACCGTGCATGGACGGTGGACAGTGAAAAGATGGCGCTGACCAATAACGCTCATTTCATGCACTGCCTGCCGGTACGCCGCAACATGATCGTGAGTGATGAGGTGATCGACAGTCCGCAATCGATCGTGATCCCCGAAGCAGCCAACCGTGTGGTTTCGGCACAGGTGGTTTTGAAAGAGATATTGCTGGGATTGTAAGGTGGGGAAGTGGCAAGGTGAAAAGGCGGTTTGCTCATCTAAATTTACGAAGTAAATTTGAATAACAACCGAATAACTATTGATCAAATATGACGGAGGATAAAAAAACAACCCTTTCAATCGTTAAGATCGGGGGAAATATAGTGGATAACCCGCAGGCGCTGGAATCATTCCTGAACGACTTCCATCAACTGGAAGGGCGCAAATTACTGGTACACGGCGGGGGGGTGATGGCCTCGAAGATGGCGGAACAACTCGGCATTGAAACCAAGATGCTGCATGGCCGCCGTATCACCGACGAGGAAACACTGAAACTGGTCACCATGGTGTATGCAGGATGGGGCAACAAAAACATAGTAGCATTACTGCAAAAAACGGGATGCAACGCCATCGGCCTCTCAGGGGCGGACGCCAACACCATTCCGGCGATTCGGCGCTCTCCCGTGCCGATCGATTTTGGTTTTGCAGGCGACCCTGACCCGAATAAAACGAACACCGGCTTCATATCACAATTGATAGAGAGTGGAATTACCCCTGTGTTTTGTGCTATCACCCACGACGGCAACGGTTCGTTACTGAACACCAATGCCGATACCATTGCCTATACCGTAGCAACGGCACTATCGGAAAAATACCTCGTTACAATCTACTACTGCTTCGAGAAAGAAGGGGTATTGAGAGATATGAACGATCCGGACAGCTTGATACCCACAATGATCCGGGAAGAATATGAGGCATACAAACAACAGGGCATCATCGTCGACGGTATGATCCCAAAATTGGATAACTCTTTCAGGGCGATAGAGAATGGCGTGTCGGAAGTGGTGGTTTTGCACGCGAAGAACTTATTATCCGGAAAAGGAACAGTGTTAGGTTAGTGTGCTGATATGATAATGGGATGATTTATTGATGGGGATGATTTGAAATTTAAAACCCAGAAAGTAGAAATGGGAAATAGATTCCATCTTTAGTTTTTAGTTTACAAAAAGTCTTGATTCCAGACTTATAGAGAGCTCCAATTTGTAATTTGTAATTTGTAATTTGTAATTGTTAATTCCTTATGGATAATTATATACAAAACGCGGTTGAACTGTTGAGGAAACTGGTTTCTATTCAATCATTTTCGGGTGAGGAGCATCCGAGGAGTGATTTTCTAACAGCATATTTCAATACAAAAGGAATCTCCACAGAGCGTATCGGTAATAACCTGATTGTTCGTCAACCCCATCACGATGCATCGAAACCGACACTGATGCTGAACTCTCATCTCGATACTGTTCGTCCGAATACAGGATATACCTTCGACCCGTTCACTCCACCCCACTCCGACTCGCACGTTTACGGGCTGGGTAGTAATGACGCGGGAGCCAGTGTAGTCACCCTCTTGCAAACATTCTTGTATTTCTATGAAAAAGAATTACCTGTCAATCTCTTACTGGCACTATCCGCAGAGGAAGAGAATTCCGGGCCCAACGGGATGTCATTGCTTTGGCAAAAACTCTCCGGCGAGGTGGATATGGCTGTTGTCGGAGAGCCTACCGGCATGAGAGCGGCCGTAGCCGAAAGAGGCTTACTTGTAATCGACGGCGAAGGGATTAGCGGGCATGCAGCCCGGGACGAAGGGGTGAACGCACTCTATATCGCGTTGGAAGATATTTCCACGCTGAGGTCGGTAAAGTTCGACAAAATATCGCCTGCCATGGGAGAGGTAAAACTGACCGTCACACAGATCAATGCCGGCACACAACACAATGTAGTACCGGAGCGGTGCGGTTTTGTAGTGGATATCCGCCCGACGGAGATGTACACCAACAGCGAGATCATGGAAATACTGCAACCGAAAGTGAAAAGCGAACTGAAAGCCCGTTCGCTGACCAACAGGAGTTCCGCCACACCGGTCGATCACCTGTTGATGCAGTGCGTACAACAACTCGCCATTGAGACCTACACTTCACCCACCACATCGGACTGGATGCGGATCACCTGCCCGGCCCTGAAGATGGGGCCGGGAGAATCGGCTCGCTCCCATCGTCCCGATGAGTTCGTGTGGATAGAGGAACTGAAACAGGGAATCGAAGGATATATCCATCTTATAGAAAATTTAATGAAGCAGTAATTATAATGCTCAAGCGCGATTTCGCAGAAAATTCGCAGCGACGTTCCGGATTGAAGGAAATAGCTATTACAGTATGAAACAGCTAATACAGTTTTCAGTTCCTCGAAAAAAAATGTAAATTTGCACTCTGTACGGAAAAGGAAATAACGGCTTGAATAAGCGATAAAAAAAGAAACGGGATATGGCAAAAATATGGGATAAAGGCTTTGATGCCAACCAGAGAGTAGAAGATTTTACCGTAGGGAACGACCGCGAACTCGACCTGCGTCTGGCAAAACATGATATCCTGGGATCGATGGCGCATATCAAAATGCTGGTGAAGATCGGCCTTCTGGAGGCGGAAGAGGAAAAAGCGCTGCGAACCGAACTACAAAATATCCTGTCAGAGGTGGAACGGGGGAATTTCAGGCTCGACGACGATGCCGAAGACATCCACTCGCAGGTGGAAGCGATGCTGACGGAGAGACTGGGGGAAATGGGCAAAAAGATCCATTCGGGACGCTCCCGCAACGATCAGGTGCTGGTCGATATCAAGCTTTATCTCAAAGAGGAAATAATGCAGTTCAAAGAGGAAGTAATAGAACTATTCAACCTGCTGCAATCACTCAGCGAACAGCATAAAGAGGTACTGCTGCCCGGTTACACGCATGGACAGGTCGCGATGCCCTCTTCTTTCGGTTTGTGGTTCGGCGCTTATGCCGAAGCGCTGGTGGACGATATGTACACGCTTTCAGCAGCATGGCAGGTAGCCGATCAGAATCCGCTGGGCTCTGCAGCCGGTTATGGCAGTTCTTTTCCGTTAGACCGGGAGATGACCACCCGCGAACTGGGCTTCACTAGCATGAGTTACAACGTAGTCGCCGCACAAATGGGACGCGGCAAGACCGAACGGATTCTCGCGCAGAGCATGTCGAATATTGCTTCCACACTCAATAAGCTGGCTGCGGATAACTGCATATACCTTTCAGGAAACTATGGATTTATCTCCTATCCCGACGAACTGACCACGGGATCAAGCATTATGCCGCACAAAAAAAATCCCGATGTGTGGGAACTGATCCGGGGACACAGCAACCGCCTGCAGAGCCTGCCCAATGAAATCGCGCTGATGACCACCAATATGCCGCACGGCTATCATCGCGACTACCAGTTGTTGAAGGAAGTGCTCTTTCCCGCGCTGGAAACCCTGCACAGGCTTTTACAAATGACCCGCTTTATGCTGGAACATATCTCGGTAAACGGGGATATCCTCACCGATCCACGGTATGAGTATCTTTTCACCGTAGAAGAGGTAAACAACCGTGTATTGCAGGGCATCCCCTTCAGGGAAGCCTATCAGCAGGTAGGAAAAGAAGTACAGGCAGGTTCTTTTCATGCCCCGAAGGAAGTGCACCATACCCATGCCGGCAGCATCGGCAACCTCTGCACGGAAGAGATCAGAAAGAAAATGGAGAAAGCTTCAGAGGCCATCGGGTAGCAAAAACAAAATCCTTTTTCCATCCAAGCATCCGGATATAAAAATCAGACAAAGCTTGAATATCGGGGACAATCAAGTACGATTGATTTCAATTTGATTGTAGATATACTATTCATATACTGCTCCTTTCCTCATTATACATTTCTCATTAGTATATCTTTGATATGGGATAAATTTAATCACTAATTTTAGCAGGAAATTTCCGGAAATTTGTCTTTTACCAAATTCAGTTCAATTCCAAACTCTAAATAATCTTTCAGTCCGTCCAATACAGTTGTAAAACCACCTGTATTGTTCTTGATCACTTCAATTAAATCATCACCTTTTTGGCTAAAACCATAATTCCTGATTATCACATAGGTCGTTTCTACTGTCAATGCTGTAAACTCAAAATCAACCGTTGTGGCAGGATTGTCCCATTCAATTGTTACTTTTTGATTGGGTATAATTTCTTTTACTTTTATGTTGTCAGATACACCATACATCTCCCATTCCCAAATAATTGTTTTACCTGTTTCAAGTTGTCCGCTCGATTTGGTAAACCAAAATTTGGTGGTTATTGCCGGGTCAATGAATGCCTGAAAAACTGTCGAAACAGGTTTCCTTATCATCATTTGACATTCTACCGTCGGAATTTTTATTTCTGCCATTTTCTTTTCTCCTTAGAATTTTATCTCTTGTCTTTGTTGTCGGATGTCGTCTGTTACAATGGTCACTAACAGTTCGTGCTGTTGGCCACAGTTGCTTTTATCTTTGAACTCTCAAATATTTCCATTTAATCATTTGACTCATAAATACCAGGAATACTCCTGCAATCATAAATGGAAGCCATATGCTAATTATCGCATCTGCTCTAGCTAAATTAGCAATCATATAAATTAAAGCTGAAATCAAAATTACTACACCCAAGTATAGTATTGATTGGCTCGCAATTGAAACATAACGAGTATCCTTTAATGCTCGTTTTCTGTTTTTTGTCAGAAATCCTTTCTGTATCATAGTTTTGTTGTTTATTATTCAATAAGTTGTAAATATATTGAATATTTTTTTGTTACACCGTAATGCTTTCTTGTATCATTATCCGCATCATATTCCTTGAATACCCTGAATCCAAATCGCTCCCAAAAAGATAAACAACTTTTCTGGTCTGATTGCCACCCCTTTTCACAATCAGGTAAAACAGAATGTACTTCAAATCTTTTCCAACCGTTTGTTTTGGCCCAAGCTATTGATTCTTTTACTAACCGGCTTGATATTCCTTTGTGTAAATAATCTCCCTTTACTATGGTAAGGCAATTATGAATCAACGTTTTGTTAGTTAGGACGGAATCAAAGCCATAGCCATAAAACTTAATTTGGCTTGCTATCTCCTGCGGGAAAAAGTTATGGTAGGCAACAATTTTATCTTTATCCCAGGCTACAAATCCACATCCTCCATATGTGTTGATTGTCAGCTTATACAATTTCTCTAAAGCTTCTCTGTTATTTCTTTTGAAGTAATTCAGGCTCGGGCAACCCGTTTCAGGCAAATGAGAATTTGGGTCAAATGGCTCTGCTCCATTTAAACATCTGTCAGGAAGCCATTCGTCCAATTTTATGGGTCGTATTTCAATTGTATCAACAATCATCATAAATTAGTTCGTCTTTGGTCATTTGTCAAGTCATGTACCAACAATAGCCGGGAGCACCTTTTGATCTGAAAAGATTTTCAAAGTCACTCCAATTGGTTTTGTCAACAGGCTTCGTTTTTATGTTTTTGGGTGTCGTCATATGGTGAAGTCCATTTTTATCAGTCTATTGGCGGTTCGTTACCCCTCTATTAGTGTATTATCTATTATTTTTTCCGCTTGTAATGCAGTTGCGTTAGCCCCGTGTCGTAGGTTTTTACACTTACAAGTTCAAGTTGTTGTTCGGGTCTTCCCTCTTTGAAAAGTCGTATCCCGTTACCAACCAATATAGGGATAATTGAAATAATAAACTCGTCTATCAAGTCATTTTTCAAAAGTTCATTTATTATTTCCGCTCCACCGTCACAATAAATATTCTTTCCGTTTTCTGCTTTTAGTTGTTGTACTAATTCAGTTAGGTTTTTTGTATAGAATATTGTTCTTCCCACATTCGGCCTTTCTGTTCTCGTAATAACATACACATTTCTTTCTCCGTTATCATAGTAAGAAGGGCCAATTTCTTTAAGAACCCAATCGTAAGTTCTTCTGCCAAGAATTATGGTGTCAATAGTTTTGGTAAATTCCTTATAACCATAATCTTCACCCTCTTTTTCTACTACTTTCAAAAAACTAAGGTCGTCATTGGGCTTGGCAATGTATCCATCCAGACTTGTTGCTATATATATCGTCAATGTTCGCATTGTTCTTTTATTATTACTTAGTCCTCAATTGCTTCAATACCTTGTTCTGCAAGCTTTGCTAACCCTTCTTTCATTGCTTTGACTTGTTCCGGCGAATGTCCTTGCCATTTGGTAACTTCTCCCACAACCTTAGACGGATGTTTTGAACGGTAAGACATTGTTGGATTACCGGGAAATTTTTTGTCAGTCAAGTTAGGGTCGTCCTCGATTGCTCCTGTTGGTTCTACTAAATAAACTCTTTCCCGTCCTTCACCCAATGCAAGTTCAGCGCCCCAAACAGCAGCATCCAAAGTTGCTGTCAGATAGATATATTTCGCTTTATTATTTCGTCCATAGTTTGAGTTAATACCTGCTTCAATCAAGTCGCCAATTTTCAGGTCAGCTTTTGTCCCGTGAAAGTAAGTCTGAGAAAAAGGACTTTGAGCAGGAAATTTCCATTATGAACGTCATCCCGCCTATGCAAATACGATATTAGTAAACCTTTTTTTGATATTCGCATTCTTCAGCGTAACATTTTTCGATTATTGATTTCAACTCGTCATAATTTACGCTTTCAGTTAATTTTTGCAAAGAATTTAGTGTAATCGAAGTTTGGCTTCTCGTGTAATTGTCCAATTTGTAAGTCGGTAAAACATAAAATTCCCATTGTTCCAATTTCAGTGGGTCAATCATTTTTTGATCTCTTATTTTCAACAGGCAGAAAACATATAAATCAGCATGCCTTTTTGCTTCATCTCCTGACATTCCGGCATTTGGATCCCAATATCTAACCTTTCTAATTGAGAATGAAATTGCTGAAAAGTTTTTTTGATTCCAACTTTGGATGTAAGATGCAGACTTGATTTCGATTTTTATACCATTGTCTGTTTTTATGTCAAAGGCATCCCATTCGTCTCGTAGTCTTTTGGGATTCATTTCAACAGCAGTTCCAACAATGAATTCGGCAAAACGTCCTCTTGTAGCATTACTTAAAATATCAGAAACGCTCCATTGCCAAAATTCGAGAAGCGAATATCCGACACTTTTTTCGTTAAAAGTCAGATGTTCATTTCCAATCTTCGGTGTTGCTTTTATTGCAGTTAAATTCAGTCTGTTATTTTCTTCCATTCGATTATAGGATTAGAGTTTTGATAATATATCTACCAATGATCTGGATTATATATATTGGATTTTAACTCGTTGTCAAAATTTACCTATGTCCATAGTGAAGTTATAAACATCGGTACTTTTTCATCTCCGATTTCAAACCCCATATTTTTATAAAATGGCATTTCTTTCTCATAAGCAATTAATACAATTCTTAGATAATCCTTATATTTGTTTTTGACATAGTTTACTAAACTTTTTCCAATTCCTTTCCCTTGAAATTCAGGGTTTATCAATAAATAATGCACGTAGGCTGTCATAATTCCGTCATCTAACACATTAATAAGTCCTACTAATCTTTCTCCATCCCAAGCTGTGAAAACAGAAGAAGAGTTTTCCATTGCAATTACCAACTTATCAGGATAATTGCCCGAAGACCAATTCACCGAAAGAAATAAGTCTTTTAATTCATTTTCCGAGAAGTTTTTAGTTGTTTTGTATTGAATTTCCTTCATATTTATAAACCTGTTTTGTTGAGTTTTCGTATCCCGCTTGCCTATAACGGTGTATTATTTATGAATTCGAATGTTCCTTTCCTTTAATATAGCCTTTTGGCAAAACAAAGGCTTTTTTCCATACCTTCATATTGTCCGTAATTGGGAATTTGAATGTAATTGTTCTTTTTATAGAGTCCTATAGCTTCAGGCAACATAGTCCCTGTTTCCAAAATGCTTTTTTTATATCCTAACTCTTTTGCCCAGGTTTCTAATTCTATCAATATTTTAGTTCCAACTCCTTCTTTCCGTGTATTATGGGATACGAACATTCTTTTTATTTCGATTGTATCGTGGTCATATTTTCGTATTGCACCACAACCGATAGCTTTTTTGTCAATATATACAACAATTACGTGTTTTATGGATTCAAGCTTATTGTATTGTTTGCATTCAGAATGAGCTTTTTCGTCTGCACATGTCAAATGATCCTCCAATTCAGAAACTAACTTACGAAAATCTTCATTTTCAGAATTTGTCCGTTCAACTTCAATTGTCATATCTTGTTCTGTATTAAATTTCTCAAATAAAACTCCCCTTCAATTTACGCACCTATAACATATTGATAAATAAAGAATTGATTACGAACCTTTAATTACATTAATTCATTCTTTTGTTGCGTTTATCAATACAAACGGAATACTCAATTTCAGTTTTCCCAATAATTGGGCTTGTTGATTCAATTTTTCTTCAATAATATCAAAAATCTTTTCGACTGACTCAACTGGTAAAAGTTTTCTCCATGACCCCATAAATGCAATTCGTATAAAATAATGATTCAACATAGCTGTTCCATCTGAAAACAAATAATTAAATTGATCGTATTCCAAATCTTTTATTCTAAAACCATTCTCCTGTAGTTTATATGTTATAGTTTTAACATCGGGACGTTTTTGAGAAATGTGCTGATTGACAGATTCTATCTCTTTTTGTAAGCCGAGTTCGGCAAGAGTTTTTTTCAATGTATCATAGAACTCAAACATACTTGTATCTAAGTTCATCGTTTGAACGAATTGGCCTTTTTTCTTTATGATTCTGGCACATTCACGAAATACTTGATCTATGTCATTCACATTATTCGTCCCATTATTACTGGTTATGAGATCTATAGAGTTGTCTTTTAATGGTATTGACTCTGCTACTCCATCAATAATGGTTACATTATCGATGCCAAATATTTCCAATTTTTTCTTTGTCCGCTCAACAGCTTCTTTCCAAGGGTCTATTCCGTAAACGATGGAACTATTCCCCAGTCGCATCGCTATTTCGGTAAGTGGGAAACCTGTTCCAAAACCAATATCAACAGCCGAAATATTGAGTTTATAATCAATATAATCAAGTAATTTTAATCCAAATGGGGCAGACCAAATGGGTAATTCGTCTCCTACATCAGCATATTTAGCCAAATCATAATCGTCCTCTGCATATTTTTTCATTGTTAAAACTGATTTTGTGTTTGTTTCGTTTGCCCACACTTAATGTCCGGCAGTTGAGACTAAGCATCTGATTGTTGGTAGTATTTATTTCAATGATTTCTTAAATCCTTTATGTGAGGTGGAATTAAACCCAACTCTTTCGTAAAACCCGACGGTTTCCTTTCTATCGGTTTCAGTGATAAATATTATTTGTGAACAATTTTTTTCTTTGCCAATTTTTTCAAGTTCACTTAATAATTCCCGACCAACACCTTTTCCTCGAGAATTTTCAGCAACCACAAAATTTTCCATTACTAAAAAAGGGGTACATTCTCCATAGAGTTCTTCACAAATTACTCCTTGAATTGTTCCTATGACTTTTCCACTTTCTTCCGCACATAAAAATATATAGTTTGGATTTTTTGAAATCTCCGAAAATTTTTGCTTCATCTTGGAAAGGTTCATTTTGCCATTCCAAAATAGAGTGTAAAGATGGGCAACTTCATCTAAATCATTTTCTTTTATATTTCGAATTTTGTAATTATAGTTGTCCATATTTATATGTAGAACTAATTTTTATAAAGTCGTTATTATCTGCTGATAACGGGCTGACAGTTTGGCGACGTAAGGGAGATCGGTCTATAGTGACGTGAATATAAATATTAGCCAACGACAAAACAAAACGGATGCCCCACAGGGTCAATCATGACCGTCCACTCATTACAATACTGGGTGTCCGCCTTCGTTGCTCCACATGAAATTGCGTGGTTCACAGCACGTTCCATATCTTCCTTACTTTGTATCGTAAAGTCGATATGCAACATCTGCTGCTGTGCATCAGGCTGTTCCGGCCAAACAGGCGGAATGTAGTCTGTGTTGGTTTGAAAGGCAATCTTAACACCGCCCGACAGAGAACGAATGTCCAGAAAATCTCCTTCTTCTACAAAATCCTTTTCCCATCCAAGCATCCGAATATAAAAATCAGACAAAGCTTGAATATCGGGACAATCAAGTACAATTGATTTCAATTTGATTATGGGTATATTATTCATATACTGCTCCTTTCCACTTTATAAATTTCTCATTATAACCAAACTATATTTAGTATAACCAATACGATGTTATCAGGTCGTTGTTTTTGATACACTCAATTTACCGTAACTATTGTTATATACCCTCCCCTTTTTTGTTAAGAAACTTTTCAATCATTGGTACAACAAGGTCGCTTTCTTTAAAGTCGGGTTTCAACGTTGTTATCTCTCCGATGTATTCTCCGTGTCCGCCCGGAATTATTGCTAATTCGGAGCCGACAATTTGTCTGTGCAATTCAATAGCGTGTTCAGGCGTAATAACGTCTTTGTCACCTATTATGATTAGTGTGGGTGCCTTAATGGATTCGATTTGCCCGTCCGGAATATTTTTGAAGTTTACCATTCTTTTTGCATCTCTGTCATGCATTATTTGTAAACCATTCATGTCGGGTGCAACTTGTTTGTATGCAACTTTCAGTTGCTCGGGCATATTTTCCAATTTTGCTTGTTTCATAAAATCCCAAAACCATGCGGGAACTCCGTTGCGTTTGGTAAGTGCAGATCCCAAAATGATTTTGTCAACTATTTCGGGGTGACGAATGGCAATTTGTAAAGTAGTTGTCCCCCCGTTACTGAAACCAAAAAAGTCGGCCTTGTCAATATTTAAATTTTTGAGAAGTGTAACAATGTCGTCCGCATCTTGTTCAAATGATAAGTCTGCGTTTCTGTCGTTTGTCCGTCCGTGAGCCTGCAATTCAACAGCAATTACTTTTCTGTTTTTTGCGAATAACGGAATGACTTTTTCAAAAGTTGTCTGAATAGTTGAACCACCACCGTGAATGAGAACAAGCGGTTTGCCTTGTCCGTAAATTTCATAATACATTTTCAAACCATTCACTTCTGAATATCCACTGCTAGAAGTCAGTTTATCTGTTGTTGCCGTTCCCATTTTGTCTGCTCCTATTTTTCTTCATTACATGATGTCAAAGTAAAAAATACAATTATTTGTTTCATTTCTGCCGTCCGTTTATTGCATGTTTGTCGTCTGTTACAATGACCGCCAACGAGTGAGTGTTGGCTGCTATAGTTTTTCTGTACTTATAATTCCTGTTTTGCCGCCAACGTCAAATTTAGCAAATTTTATTCTCCTTCACATCTTGATGTTATCCTAAAAAATTAATCGGTTCGTCTGTACGCAGGGACATATATCTTGCAACTTGTTTACTTCACCCTTCTATCAGGGTCATGACCAACCCTTTGTCCTTCATCAAGTGCGCAGATAGCCTGCATGTCTTCTTCGCTGATCTCAAAATCGAAGATTCTCTTATTCTCCAAAATCCTTTCGGGGTGCGTTGATTTTGGAATGGTAACTACTCCCATTTGAATATTCCAACGCAGAACAATCTGTGCAATTGTGCGTCCGTATTTTTCTGCCATTTCTGCCAACAAGGGAATACTGAATATTTTTCCCTGCATTAACGGACTATATGCTTCGTATTGTATTTGCTGTTTCTTACAGTATTCAAGCAGAGGAGTCTGTAATAATCGAGGATGAAACTCAATTTGATTGACCATCGGTTTTATTTCGCATTCGGCAAGCAGTAAGTCCAAATGGTGAATATGAAAGTTGGATACACCAATAGCACGAACACGCTTTTCACGGTATAATTTCTCCATGGCTTTCCACGTCTCTTTGTTTTTATAATTAGGCCAATGAATAAGATAAAGGTCAAGATAATCAACTCCAAGCCGTTTTAAACTTATGTCGAAGGCTTTGAGCGTATTTTCATATCCTGAATCGGAACCCCACACCTTGTCGGTGAGAAAAATTTCACTTCGGCCAACTCCGCTTTGGCGAATCCCTTCACCCACGCCAATTTCGTTCTTGTAGTAAGCTGCCGTATCAACATGGCGGTATCCCGATTCCAATGCTTTTCTAACCGACTGTATGACAACCTTTCCGTCGGGTATCTTGAAGGTTCCGAATCCAAGCATCGGCATTTTAATGCCGTTGTTCAAAGTTGCATGAAGTTGAATGTGCATAAAAAAATCTTTTGCGATGTCACCAATTTAATTCATCACCGAGGCTGAGGCAAACGTTCTTTTGATACCTTTTCTATATTTCACCCCCGGATATCCGAAAACAACAAATATTCCTTCCCTGCTGGCATATTTTATTCCATGCTTTTCCCTGAACCTTTTTGCTTGTTTGCCACTTTGAATTAAAGGATGCACTCCTCCCAGCATGCAGGTCCCTAATCCTAAAGATTCTGCCGCATACATTGCTGTTGTTGCAGCAACAATCGGGTCAGCAGGATCAGTATAAGGTGAACCATAAAAATACATGGCTAAAGGGGCATCGTAGTTGACCAGGTTAACTCCTTCCCTGATATTATGAATGTATATATCGAAAAGTGGTTTTACAAAACCTTCGAACATTTCATCGTTTGCTTTGCCCCAAAACGGACGCATTATCGTTAAGAACCATTTGGAAACAAGCCATCTCATTCCGGTGAGATATTCGCAAAAATCAACGGCAAACTTTCTTGTTTTTTCTTTACTGTCAAGAATCAGGACATTTACATCAGAAGGGGGGAGCCCCATTGGAGAGGTGCTCGCAGCATCAAGTATTTTTTCAACGATTTCAGGTTCTACTTCTTTGTCAAGAAATTCCCTTATACTTCTCCTTCTCCGGAATAAGGCAAGTAATTGTCCATAATTTGCGGCGCTCGTTTCAGGCGGTAAATCAAATAAATCCTCCCTGGATAATTCCCTGCCGGATATTTCAATTGCGCCCACCGGACAAATGGCCATACAATGCCCGCAGCCAATACACCCAAATGCCGGAGTATTGCTGATTTTTACTTTATTATCTTCAAGATAAAGGCTGAAATCTTTACAAACCTGTACACATTGTCCGCAACCGGTACACTTCTCACTGTGTATGCGTATTTCTGCTTTTTCTTTTGTTCTTGATGTTGGTATAGCCATTTTGGGTATTCATTATTTTTATCCTTTAGTCGCTTGTCCAATCTGTCTGATTTTCCTGTGAAGATCAACCAGTCCTTTCGTTTATCTCAATTATTCTTTCTTCAATATTTGTGGTATTATCTAATGCTATAGTTGTCGTCTGAATACTATAAATAACCCAATAACCTGCACAGTTGAGTCTGCCATATTGATTTGTCCAAATACTGTATTTCCTGCTACAAGAAGTAAAATCGCTAATAATGTTTTTTCATTTTCTATGTCGTTTTAAATGGTGTATAAAGGAGTACTTGCGAAGTGCGGGAGAAATTGGACGAATCATTCAATTTGAACCGGAACTAAACTGATGCTCTTTCTATTACGCAAATATACATGATAAAAATGGATTATCACAAATTCATATAAAATTGCGTAATGTAATAGAAAAGTGTCGACAATAAAAAAACGAGATTTTCAATCCTACTTTTCACCCTGCATTTTACAAATGCAAAGTGGCACACAACTTCTTAATTTTTAAGCAATATAATCAAGACGGAACCAACTACCATGATTATTGAGCCGATAATTTTTTTCCCGATCTCCTTTTCCTGAAAAAACTTATATCCAAAAATAACACTTACAATGATTGAAAGCTGAAAAAGTGACAGCGCGTAGCCAACAGCCATATGGTCAAAAGTGTAATTTGTAGTAAATTGCGCTGTTCCAATACAAGCAATTAAGAGTAAAAATTTCTTCAGATTCTTCGGTTTAAGTGTTCTCCTGAATTCTGTTTTAAGTCTGATCTTATAGAGAAACAGCACAATAAAAGAAAAGAAAGCTCCGAAGATACACCAGCTCATAAACGCCAACATAGTCGAAGATGCTAAAATTACTTTCTTTATGAAAACAGCTTCAATAGCCGTAAGTATCATTGCCCAAATTCTGAATTGAATTTCAGGCTTTTTCAAAAGTTTCCAGGAGAATCTTTCATCAGTTGTATCTAAAACATAGTAACTTCCATA
The DNA here is from genome assembly GCF_937873925.1 of uncultured Proteiniphilum sp. Classification (GTDB taxonomy): domain Bacteria; phylum Bacteroidota; class Bacteroidia; order Bacteroidales; family Dysgonomonadaceae; genus Proteiniphilum. The sequence goes on from NZ_CALNAT010000206.1 coordinate 52,577, forward strand.
AATAATAAGGGCTATTCCTGTTATTCCCCAAATATTCGGTATTTCTGAAAGCAAAAATATGCCGACAATTATTCCAATAACCGATTTGTATGAATTGATAGGGCCAAGCACCGATAAATCACCCATTTGAAGTGCTTTCACAAGAAAACCATTACCAACAGCGCCTGCAATTCCTCCTAAAATTGAGTATAGCCAGAAATCTTTTCCAAGAGAGGGGATCTTTATAAAATATAGAAGAGTGCAACAAAATATGGAGAGTAAGAAATAGGTTAAAAAGTTAACTATTAATGGATTATTTCCTTTTGTTGTTAATTGCTTTTGATAGACATTTGCCAAAGGGTTAGAGACTACTCTTAAGACAACAGCGATTATAACTAAAGCTAGTCCTGTCATTTAGTATATTCTTTTTTTGATTTCCCATTCCATTGTCAGAAGATATTTATTCATTTACTGCCTTATTGAATTTATCAGATAATATGCTACCGGAATAAAAAATAGCCCTATTGTTAAAGGTAGGAACCAAACTCCAAGTCCGTCTACTGTTTCATTTACGTGCTGTATCGTCCTGAACACAATAAGCCCGAAAACTACAACAAATAATAATTTTAAAAGTCTGATCATCCGAGTTGCATTGGAGTATTGTCGAAACGCATTTTCTTCCGTAATAGGAGTAAAATAATTAAAAATTCGGGGATATTTATTGAGTATTGTCAGTCCGATAAAAAATAGGGTCGAAACAATTGGCAATGTTAAAATGTGACTCCTGTCCCCAAATCCATCCGCTTCTCCGGCACCATTGTAATGAATAGGAATTTGTTCGGGCAATTTCTCATAATTCATTAATGTCAAAACCCAAATCCCGACGACAGCAGTCCAACCGATAATTTCGATTATTTTATCAGTCGTAGTTAAATTGATTTTTACTTTCGGACGATCTTTCATTTATGGATCAAAGTTATATTTTTTTATTCACATCATCTTTTTTCAACACATTCACACCGATAATCCCGACCAGGACCATTATACCGCCGATGATATGGTAAACATGAAGCGTCTCATTCAAAAACAGCATGCCGCTGAAAACCGCGATCACGGGACTGAAATTATTGAAAATGGATACCTGCGATGCCGGGATCACTGTTAAAGCGCTGTTGGTGAGGAATGAGGTCAGGAACGAGGAAAGAACACCCAGATAAAGTATTGTCCACAAAAACTCACTGTTATTAAACGCGGCGAAGTAAAGCGACAGCGTACCCGAATTCAGATGGGCAGTTACAGCGATCAGGTTAAATACTATGCAGGCGGTTACGGTCATGAAAAATGTAATGTCCATGGCGTTGAACTGCTGTGTAACCTTCCTGCCTAATACAAAATAGATAGCCATGGATACCACAGAGAGAAGGATGAAAAAATCACCTTTCAGCGTTTCGCTATTTATTTCTCCCAGTCCGTTCTTATACATTATATACACAACACCACCCACCGACAACAGGACAAAGATAATTTGCCAAAACGAGCTTTTCTCTTTCAGGAATATGGACGCCAGAATAACCGTGAAAATAGGGGCAGTCGCCGATAAAATACCTGCTTCGGAAGCGGTGGTGAATTGCAGTCCGATTGTCTGCATCGAAAAAAGTAACAACGGATAAAAGAGGGATAACGCAAGCAAAGGGAATATCCTTTTCCGGTCAATAACGGGCCATCCTTTCCGACGAAACAGATAAAAAAAGAACAAACCGACAGTTGCTGCCGTAAAACGATGCGCCAGTAAGTCGATGGCCGATGTATGCCGCAACGCTATCTTTACAAAGATAAAAGAAAAACCGATAATGACGGTCATCAGCGTGAGACCGGCATAGGCCGCTACTTCCTTCTTTGCTCGTTTCATACAGCAAAGGTAGTATAGAAGTTTTTATAACCAAAACCATTGTCATTTTGCTACTCCATGTACGCTTTTTTTCGTACTTTTGCGGAAAAATTTGTATATTCTGAAATCGCAACCCGATCGGAATTGAAAAAACCAGAACAAACATCCAACTTTAGTGAATAATGAACTTACTTGACAGTTTAATCGAAAGGGCAAAAGCGGACAAACAACGTATCGTACTGCCTGAAGGTAGCGAAAAGCGGACTCTTACGGCGGCCGACCAACTGCTTCGTGACGGCGTGGCGGAAATCATCCTGCTGGGAGAGCCCACAGAGATCCGGGAGCTTGCCCAAGAACTGGGGCTCCTCCATATCGGAAAAGCACGGATCATCGATCCGAAAGAGCACGAGAAAAAAGAGGTGTATGCCCACCTCCTCACCGAACTGCGCAAAAAGAAAGGGATGACCTACGAGCAGGCGTCTCAGTTAGTGGAAGATCCGCTATATCTGGCCTGCCTGATGATCAGCGCCGGAGATGCCGACGGTGAGATCGCCGGTGCGGCAAACACCACGGGCGATGTACTCCGTCCCGCACTACAGATCATCAAAACCCCACCCGGAGTGAAGGTCGTGTCAGGGGCATTCATCATGTTCACACAAACACCGCAATATGGGGAAAACGGTACGCTTCTTTTCGCCGATTGCGCCGTAATGCCCAACCCTACTGCCGAAGAACTGGCATCCATCGCGGTCGCTTCGGCACAGACGATGAAAAGCCTGGCAGGAGTGGAGCCCCGTGTGGCTATGCTTAGCTTCTCCACCAAAGGGAGCGCCGAACACGAGATGATTGACAAGGTACGCGAAGCGACCCGCATCGCCAAAGAGATAGACCCGGAACTGCAGATAGATGGTGAACTGCAGGCAGATGCCGCCCTTGTCCCTGCCGTGGGAGCAAGCAAAGCGCCGGGAAGCCCCATCGCCGGAAAAGCCAACGTACTGGTTTTCCCTACGCTCGAAGCGGGGAATATCGGTTATAAGTTGGTACAGCGGCTGGGGAACGCAGAGGCCGTAGGCCCGGTACTGCAGGGGATGGCGGCTCCGGTGAACGACCTTTCACGCGGCTGCTCGGTAGAAGATATTTACAACATGGTAACCATCACGGCCAATCAGGCTATCGGATTAAAACAAAATAAATAGTCGCCCAATATATATGAGTGAAATAATTATAGAACCTATTGAGAAGTACGGACTTATTATCTCTACCGAAAGTAAGAATAAACCGCTGTTTTCAAAGATCGGCGTGGTAGGTGCCGGAAAAGAGGGACGAACCATCATCAATATGGCTGCGACAGCGGGTATGGAAGTAGTTTTTCTGGATGAATCACAGGAGCGGATCGATTTTGTGGTAGGTGAGCTGGAAAAGATCATGGATCAGAAGATCAGCAGTTGGGGATTGACCCCATCGGAAAAGAAGATCATCATGAACCGTATCACCCCCACCCTCCTATACGAAGATTTCAAAGGCTGTGACCTGGTGATTGAGTGTACGCGGTATTCGGAAAGCGGCCGCCGTAGTACGCCGCTGCGGAAGAATATCTTCAAAAGGCTGGAAGAGATACTGGAGGAGGATGCCATTATCGCCTCCAACGGATCTACCGTGATCATCAGCGAACTGGCTGCCGATCTTGATCACAAGGAGCGCTGCGTAAGCCTCTATTTCCCGGTGTCGCATCCCGATGCCCGCATTCTGGAGATAGTAAGTGGTATGTATACATCGGAGGAGGTCTATCACAAGATGGAGATCTTCGCTAAATTGATCAACTACAAGCCTCATCGTATCAACGAAAGCAATGGCAACGTGAGTCTTCGCATGCTGGTGGCTATGCTTAATGAGGCTTGCCAGATCCTGTTGGAAGGGGTTAGTTCCATCGAAGATATTGAAGAGACCTTTACTATCATTTACGGGCAACGCTACGGTATTTTCCGCATAGCCGATATTGTGGGCATAGAACGTCTTGTAACCCTCATGGAAGCTATGTTCAACGATTTCGGGGAGAAACATTACAAACCCAATCCTATTTTGTGGAAACTGTATCGCTCCAATCAGTTGGGTATACGTACGGGAAAAGGGTTCTATATTTATGATGAGGACGGGAACCCGGTTTCAGCAAACAAAACACTGTTTAATTAGAATCCCGACACAAGAATCAGGAGTCAAGACATAAAAGTCTGAATAATTTTGAAATAAGGAATAAAGAAAAGATGAAGATACTGGTCTTAAATTGCGGAAGTTCATCCATCAAATACAAGCTTTTCGAAATGGAAAGCAAAGAGGTGATTGCCCAGGGAGGCGTTGAAAAAATCGGGATGAAAGGATCTTTCCTTAAATTCACACTTCCCGCAGGACAAAAAGTAATGCTGGAAGGGGAGATCCTTGAACATCGTGCCGGTATTGAATATATTCTGGGCGTCCTGCTCAGTGAAAAATACGGCTGCATCAAATCGCTGGACGAAATAGAGGCAGTGGGACACCGTGTAGTGCATGGCGGTGAACGTTTTAATTCGAGCGTACTCATCACCGAGGAGGTGATCGAAATTCTCAACCAAAGTATCGAACTGGCGCCGCTGCATAATCCCCCCAACCTGAAAGGTATTTACGCGATCCAGGAACTGATGCCCGATACACCACAGGTAGCCGTCTTCGATACCGCCTTCCATCAGACTATGCCCGATTATGCCTACATGTACGGGATCCCCTATTCGTTGTACGAAAAATACGGTATCCGCCGGTACGGGTTTCACGGCACCAGTCATCGCTACGTCTCCGCGCGGGCATGCGAGTTCCTGGGTGTTCCTTACGAAGAGCAACGCATCATCACCGCTCATATCGGTAACGGCGGATCGGTCGCTGCCATTAAAAACGGGAAATCCATCGATACCAGCATGGGGATGACTCCCGTGGAAGGGCTGATCATGGGGACCCGGTCGGGCGATGTGGATCCCGGAGTGATCTCCTACATCATGGAAAAAGAACATATGGGTACCAAGGGAATATCTACCCTGCTGAACAAATTCTCCGGCGTACTCGGTATTTCCGGAATTTCTTCCGACATGCGCGAGATCGATGCCGCTATCGGGGAGGGAAATAAACGGGCTGCCCTGGCGATGGATACCTACAATTACCGTATCAAGAAATATATCGGGTCCTACGCTGCCGTTTTGGGCGGCGTAGATATCCTGGCCTTTACAGGGGGTGTGGGTGAAAATCAGGCCGTCACACGAAAAGATGTGTGCAAAAACATGGAATTCATGGGGATAGAGTTGGATGAGGAACTGAATGCTTCGGTACGCGCCAAAGAAGTGGTGATCAGTAGACCTTCCTCCAGAGTGAAAGTACTGATCATCCCTACCGATGAAGAACTGACCATCGCGAAGGATACGATAAAGATACTGCAGGGAGGATAAACTTTTCCTCCCCCTGTTTAATAAAAGCCCCGGTAGAGCAGCGGGGCTTTATCGTTCAAAAGCAGAGTATTACGATTGAATGAAGAAATCGTTTTTTTCTTCTTCAACGGTAACGAAAAAATCGAAACTGGTTCCGGATATCTTTTTCTCTGTTTTAAACTTTATGATTTTCAACTTCGGATAATAATCGAGTATTATTATTCCCGAGTCTGATAATTTTTTTTTGATCTTGGTGAAAGATATTCCGTCTTTTAAAACACCAAAGTAAGTAGTCATATCCATATCAATGTATTGCCTGAATTAACCCTTTGCCGATATCCCTGTATTTCAAGCCTTCAATGGGTTTTGCCCTGCTTTCCAGCAGCTCCCAGATCTCTTTGGCGCTTACCTCGGGGAACTGTTCCATATAAAGTGCCGCTAAACCCGAAACGTGCGGTGTGGCCATGCTTGTTCCGCTTAACAGCACATAATTGCCGAAGCTTCCGTTCTTTCGGGAATAAGAACTCAATATATCCACACCCGGCGCACAAACATTGATATTTCCACCCGTACCTGCATTGATCCCGGCATTGGAAAATCTGGCAATCCTCATTTGATTGTCTATTGCCGCTACAGCCATAATGGAAAGCGAGTTGGCAGGTGCGGAGACGGGAACGGGCAGGGAAGGCCGTTTGCTGTCATTACCGGCGGCAGCTATGATAAGACAGTTATTTTCCAGAGCTCTGTTACCGACAACCTCGAAAAGCAGGGAAGGCTTTTCATTCAATTTTACAGGAGAGGCCAGGGACAGGGAAATGATCCTGAACTTTTTGGTAATTGCCCAATCTATAGCGTCAATGATACTGCCGGTCGTCCCCTTTCCGCTATCGGAGAGCACCTTCCCGATTTTCAGGTTACAATCTTTGGCAATGCCGTAACGTTTACCCGTATCGTTCCTTACATTCCCGCAGGCAATACCGGCACAATGGGTCCCATGACCGTTCGGGTCTTTATTCCAATCCTCCCCTTCAATAAAAGATTTCCCCTCTATTTCCCTGTCTGCGAAATCGGGATGCAATACATCAAAACCTGTGTCCAGGATACAAACGTCAACCCCTTTGCCTGAAAATTGTGTCTCCCCTATTCCAATAGCTTTTAATCCCCACTCTAACTCCGTAAGGGATGTCTGCGGGATAGGTTTTTTCCGGATGAAGTCCTCCAGTTCCAGAATTTTATTTTTTAACTGATCGACCCCTACCTTCAAACCATCGATAAGCACCATTTCATCCGCAGGAAAGAAATCCCTCTCCTTTTCAAAATAAACAATCGGGCTCTTATTATCTATGAGTGACCTTGTCAGCTGATGTTCATCTACATCATCGACCACTACCGCTCCGAGATTTTTATAAAGAACGGCATTATAATTATCGATAATATCAAACGACCTGTTCTCTTTTGAGAGGTTCTCCGAAGATGTAATGCTTACGGAAAACTCTTTTTCCACATTCTGGATCGATGACTGATTTTGATCGTTCAGTAAAACGATATATCTGTTTTTGGACATAATTTTGTTTTATTGAGAGGTAATTCGGGAAATAATTTCTTCGAGGAGCATGTAAATATCTTCCGGGATTAAGTTCGTATGCAATTTTTTATTGATTACGGAAATAGACCCATTTTGCGATAGGAGGGAGTTCCAGAAAACCTCAATTTTCTGAAGGGAATCCAGATCATTCAGTTTCTCATCTGTTAAGAATCCCTGCTGACAAAGGTTTAAAATTAAATTAGACAAGATTTCTTTCCCTTCTTCGAGTCTCGAGATCTCCTTTTTATAAATTTCCTGTAACATCGAATCCAGGCTTTCTGTTCCGATGTAAGAAAAACCCCACCATAACTCCCTCTTCCCTGAAGTAACCTTTTCCATTTTTGAAGGATCAAACCCTCTTTTCACGGAATGGAGCATATTGATCACCTTCAGTACTTCCGCTTCCTTGGCGCTTTCCCCCCTGTTTTTAAAATAATCCGATAATTTATTCAGAAAAGTGGTAAATTGCTGTTCAAAGTCGAACGACCTGCCAGCGT